>CAYPVG010000049.1:0-4494 GCA_964414085.1 uncultured Boseongicola sp.
ATGTGTGCGCCGCCGATTTCGACGACGGTTCCGTCCATCATCACCATTGTCACGCCAAGCAGGTTGTTGGTCGTCACTCCGTATTTCAGACAGTGCGCACCGCCGGAGTTCATTGCGATGTTACCAGCAATCGCGCAGGCCAACTGCGAGGACGGATCGGGCGCGTAGAAAAAACCGTCGCTTTCAACTGCACCTGTTACGGATAGGTTCGTGCGACCGGTTTGAACGCGGATAAACCGATTGTCGTAATCAGTTTCGAGCACGTCGTTCAAACGTGCCACGCCCAGGATCACAGAGTCCGCAGTCGGGAGCGCTCCACCCGCGAGCGACGTTCCGGACCCGCGGGGAACGACAGGAACACCTTCATCGCTGCAGATCTTGAGGACTTCCGAGACTTCTTCGGTCGTCGAAGGAAGAACTGCGCAGAGCGGTGGGCATCGGTAGGCCGTTAGCGCATCGCACTCGTAGGCGCGTGTTTCGCGCTCATCATCGATCACCGCGTCGTGGGGAAGGACTTCGCGAAGTCGCTCTACGAGTCGCGCTTTAAGCGAAATAACCCGTGGATTCGGCGTAGGCATGTCCATTGGCGATCCTCCCAGACGCTATTGGTAAATTTTTATAACCAATTTATGCGTGGATGCAAGCCATTGTGATTGGTGCAAACGGCATCTTCGGCTAAATAAGGAGGTATGTCGCGAAACGTTCCGCTCAAGGCACTTTTTTCACTGACCTTTTTGGCAGCGTTGGCACCTGCGGCTTTCGCGGACGATGCGACCATCGAAGCAGTCACTGCCCGTGCGAATGGTGACGCCTGGACATTTTCCGTCACGCTACGCCACGGCGACACTGGTTGGGATGATTATGCAGACGGTTGGCGCGTGGTTACCGAAGAAGGCACCGAGCTTGGCCTGCGCACCCTGTTCCACCCACACGTTGATGAGCAACCCTTCACACGATCCCTGAGCGGAGTAATGATCCCCGAGGACATCGTGCGTGTCTTTGTCGAGGTGCGTACAAATACGGACGGATGGGGCGAAGCGCGGTTTTCGGTAGACTTAAAGTAGCCGTCAGATGCAGCGACCGCCGTCAACTTCCATGCAAACACCTGTAACCATGCTGGCTTCATCCGAGCACAGATAGCAGGCGGCGTTTCCCATATCCTCGGGCGTGGAAAACCGACCCATCGGAATTGTGGACAAAAACTTCGCCCGGACCTCTGGCGTATCTTCCCCCATGAACATTTTCAGTAGAGGTGTTTCACCTGCGACGGGGTTAATCGCATTCACGCGGACACCGTGCGGCGCGAGTTCAACCGCCATGCCTTTTGTTGCTGTCGTCATCCACCCTTTTGAAGCGTTGTACCAGGAAAGCCGTGGCCGCGGGCTGACAGCGGCCGTCGAGGCGACATTCAAAATTGCGCCGGAGCCTTGCGATTTCATTAACGGCACGATCTCGCGCGCGGTCAGATAGACGGATTTGGCATTCACGGCGAGGACACGGTCGAAGTCGTCCTCGTTGATGTCTTCCATCGGGGCGGGCAAGTGCGTCGTTCCGGCGTTGTTCACGAGGATGTCGATGCGCCCAAGTGTGTCCAAAGTCACCGTGACCAAGGCTTTGACATCCTCACCATTCGCGACATTCACTTGATGTGCAGTTGCATTGGCACCTAGTTCGTCAGCCAACGCTTGCGCGCCTTCACCGTTCAGATCGGCGATTACGACGCGTGCGCCCTCGGCGATGAATTTCCGGACGATGCCTTCGCCAAAACCAGAGGCTCCTCCGGTCACGATTGCGCATTTGTCCTTAAGTCTCATCGGTGCCTCCTACCCATGCCGTGCAGCAACAGTTTTCAAAACACTGAAGCCGTAAAGCGCTTCAAAACCCTTTTCCCGTCCATGGCCGGACAGTCCGGTGCCGCCAAAAGGCAGTTCCACACCGCCCCCTGCCCCGTAGTTGTTCAGAAAAACCTGCCCAGCGCGCAATTTCTTGGCCATGCGCATTTGACGCGCACCGTCTATTGACCAGACGGAGGCCACCAATCCGTAGTCGGTGCCATTGGCGATTTGTACGGCTTCATCTTCGTCGGCAAAGGGGATGATGACTTGGACAGGGCCAAATATTTCGTCCTTGGCGAGCATGTGATGGGCGGAGACTTGAGCAAAGAGCGTCGGAGCGACGTACGCGCCGCCCGATGGGGCATTGGCTACGATCTGACCTTCGGCGGCTTTCTCAAGGTCTGCGCCCTGGCCTAAGAAGCGCTCGACGATCTCTTTCTGGCGCGAAGACACGAGCGGGCCAACGTCGAGGTCGGACATCGCTGGACCAGCAACGAGCGCTTCATAGCGAGCTGCCATTTTGGCGACGACCTCATCATAACGCGACTGGTGGACAAGTATTCGCGAGGACGCAGAGCAAGTTTGGCCCGCGTTCTGAATGCCGGCGTTGACGAGGAACGGGAGCGCATCATCAAGATCGGCATCCTCGAAAACTACCTGTGGAGATTTGCCGCCAAGTTCGAGGGTGACAGGTACTATGTTTTGGGCCGCGGCGGTTTGAACAAGGCGACCCACGCCGACTGAGCCGGTGAAGGACAGGTGCCGGACACCTGGGTGCGCCGTCAGAGCGGCACCGGCTTCTGCCCCGAGGCCAGGAACGATGTTGAGCGCACCATCGGGTAGCCCAGCCTGACGGGCGAGTTCACCGAACGCCAGCGCAGTTAGGCAAGCTTCTTCGGCAGGCTTCAGGACAGCCGCGTTGCCGGTGGCGAGCGCTGCACCCACCGAGCGACCGATGATCTGCATCGGATAGTTCCACGGCACGATGTGCCCAGTGACACCGTGCGGTTCGCACAGGGTGTAGACAGTGTAGCCATCGAGATACGGGATCGTGGTGCCGTGCAGTTTGTCAGCGGCACCTGCGTAAAACTCCATGTAACGTGCTAAAGCGATGACGTCGGCGCGGGCTTGCTTCAAGGGTTTGCCAACGTCGCGGGCTTCCAGCTCAGCGAGATGCTCGGTGTTCTCAAGCACAAGCTGACCGGTCTTCGCCAGGATACGGCCTCGTTCGGCAGCGGTCAGGCGTCCCCAATCGCCAGCCAGCGCGTTTTCCGCTGCTTGAACAGCGCGGTCGATATCTTCGGCCCCACCGCGTGCGATCTCACAGAGCACTGCGCCGTCTGAAGGGTCCACCAAAGGAAGCGTTTCACCGGTCAAAGGCGCGACCCAACGACCAGCAATCAGGCATTTAGCTGGGTCAAGTCCGAGCGGCTTCAGTCCCATGTATCACCCCTTTAGTACTAAAACATGTGAGACGGGTTTAGACGGTTCGCGGTAAACAGAGAAGTCGCTTTTCTGCCAGTCGCGACGTCGCAAACATGGCCTCTCTAGCTTACTTTGTTCGGGGACAGGCGACCCAGGTGTCGAGAATTGGCTAGACCGGACCGGGCAAATACCATACTCGTTGCGACATCTCATTTTAGAGAAGGGTTTGAATTCATGATTTTGCCGTCGCAAGGCTGACAGCCTTTTGATCAACCGAAGCAGACGCTTCGAAACGCGACTTTTTTGCCGGTCTTAGAACCGGATTGGAAATCATGACAGTTCCTCAAGAAACATCCACGGCATCTATGCGTGCCGAAATTTGGCCCCTTATTCGATTGGGTGTCCCGCTAATGGTGGGATTGGCCGCTGCGTTGCTTATTGGCGTCGTCGACACGGCGATGATTTCGCCACTTGGCACGGTGCCCTTGGCCGCCGCTGGAGTGACAACGGCGGTGTTGATCATTCTGATTTCAGCGCTTTGGGGCGTTGTCACGGTTATCTCGGTACAAGTCAGTCAGGCCGTGGGAGCAAACAACCCAAGGCTCGTGTCTATAGCGTTGCGTTCGGGGTTGTTGCTTTGCCTCCTAGGAGGCGGCGGCGGGACCATTCTCATGATGGCGGTTTACCCGCTCTTGGGCCCACTTGGTCAGCCGGATGAAGTTCTGGAAATCCTGTTGCCTTATTGGACAACCATGGCGATCTGGATTGTTCCGTTCACGCTGTTCTTTGGGTTGAAGGCCCTTTTTGATGCTGTGGACTGGCCTTGGACGGCTGTGGCGCTGTCGTACTTAGGCGTGCTTTTTAACGTACCAGCAAACTACACTTTCATTCATATACTCGATCTCGGAATTCTTGGTGCCGGTCTCGCAAGCATTCTTTCACAGTGTGTATCACTTTTCGCCGCCGCAGTCGTATTGATCCGTGCACCGGGACTGGCAAGTTTTCGCGAGAAAGTCACTGTCGCGTGGCAAGACGTTTGGGTTCAATTCAAAGAAGCCGTTCCCATCTGCATTGGTTACGCCGGAGAAGGCGGAGCCTATGCGATAATAGGCATCATGATGGGTTGGCTTGGGGCGGAAGCGCTTGCGGCGCACCAAATCGTCAACGCCTTGGGCGGTCTGGCCTATATGATCCCATTGGGTATGGCTGGCGCTGCCTCAATCAGAGTGGGGCA
>CAYPVG010000050.1:0-3489 GCA_964414085.1 uncultured Boseongicola sp.
GTAGAAACACCGAATACTGGAACACTCCTTCGTCGCCATGACGCAGGCGGGCAGTAAGGATTTTCTCACTCCGCGTTCTTGCCTTCATTCGACCGCGGGAATTCACGCGGGGCGTGCAATCCCTCCTGCTGGAGCACTCACCGCCACGCAACTCAAATTTCTCGATTTTCCCATCGAAGCGACCGGTCGGGTCAGCAATGCGTCTCAGCGAATGTGACTTTCGTGGGCTCTTCACTTTACTGCTCGTTCGGACCCTTTGGTATTGCGCCGATTGACCGCTTGCGATGTAGGGCAAGCCCAAAAATGCCGTGCCGGCACACGCTTGAATCAAAATGTCTCTTCTTCGCATCGTCAAATCCTTTAAGATCGAAAATGTGAATGAAGGCTACCGACGGTCGGTCTTTTTGTCATTATTTGTGTTCACGACTATTCAGGCCCGCCCCAAGGACCGCTTTGTCCGCAGAGCCGCCCTTGGAGCCGGTTGCAGCGAATTTCAGCTTCGAGCCCAAAGCGGCGTAATGCAGGCAGCTTCATAATCTAACCCCCAAAGAAATGCGTCGCGTGGTAAAAGACTGGCGCTGCAAAGATCATACCATCAAGCTGATCAAGAAAACCGCCGTGGCCTGGAATCAGATGAGACCAGTCCTTGACGCCCCTATCACGTTTTATGGCGGCGAAGACGATGCTCCCTAGGATGCCGGTCATGGATGCCAGCGCCGCCATTGCAGCAGCTCCAAACACACCAAACGGAGTAGTCCAACTCAGGAGTGCTCCAACAAGTGCCGCGGCCGCGACGCCTACCAACACACCAACGACTGTTTTCGGAGAGATACTGGGTGCTATCTTCCGGTGGCCGAAGTTGCGACCCGCGAAATACTCAAAGAGATCGGCCAGCTGGACCACCATCGCAAAAAAGACAATCAAAAGTATGGACCGATCCGCGCCATCCGCAACCTCGTAGGTCAGAAGAGCGGGAACGTGGCTTATGCAATAGACACAAATCATCAGGCCCCATTGGGTCTCAGCGACACGCACTAGAAACCGATCAGGATCGCCTCTGACAGCACTAAGGATTGGAAGCAGGAGGAAGACGTAAACGGGAATGAAAACGGTGAACAACCCCATCCAGTCCAGCCAAACAAAGAGATATTGCAGTGGCAGAATAACGAAGAAGGCGAGCAACAACGCAAGGTGATCTGCACGGCGTTTGGCTGTGAACGTCAGAAACTCCCTGAGTGCAGCGAAGCTTACAAATGCGAACAGCAAGGTGACTCCAAATGCACCGCTGAGGACCGCAATCGAGAGGATTATTGCGAGTCCCCACCAAGTGTGGATACGCATGAGGAAAGCCTCGATCACCGGGTCGGTCTCGCCGAGCGCCAAACGGCTGCGCATTAGCTCTCCGACGATTGTCAAGACAGTCAGAAGACCAAAGATCGCAAGCATTAACAGGATGATGTCGAGTGTTGTCGGTTCTATCATTTCGCGGACCACCGGTCCATGGGGGCGAGCGCGACAAGAGCTTCGGCGGCCCGTTTTAGGAATTCTTCCTTCTCTTCGCCGTCCTCAACGTGGATAGGGCTTCCGAACGTGACAGTGCAAATTAGCGGCAACGGGATGACTTCGCCTTTGGGCATGATCTCGTTGAGATTTGCAAGCCAAGTCGGAACCAGATCAATATCGGGCCTTTTTCGACCCATGTTGTAAAGGCCTGCGCGGAATGGCAGCAATGGCTCGTCCGTCATATTCCTGTTGCCTTCAGGAAAAATTATGAGGGACGATCCTTCATCGAGCGCCTCAAGCATCTTTTCCAATGGGTCGTCTGTGCGGGCTTCTGGGCGTCGGTCTATCAGAACGCAGTTAAAGACTTCCGGGCCGACAAAGGCACGCAACCTGTTCTTTAGCCAGTAATCTGCTGCAGCGACCGGTCGGGTGTTGCGCCTTATGGAATTTGGCAAGACCGTCCAGATCATTGGCATGTCGGCGTTGCTCACGTGATTGGCAAAGTAAATGCGTTGCTCTGCAACCGGCTCAACCCCGCGCCACTCTGCCCTAACCGCGGTGATGAAGCGTGCGGTCAAAGCCAAGAAATGGCCAACAGCACGAGCTGCAATCCGACGGAGCAAAGACCTATCTGGAGTCATGCAGAAATCCTGACGAAGCCTCATCCAAATTGAAAGGACAACTTTCGTTTGTTCCGAGCGACATCAAATTACGACCGGTCTGTCGGCAATGCAGACTTTTGAAGTCGGCCGAAACCGGGTGCTTGATGGATGAAAAGATACTCCAGACCTTCCGTTCAGACACCGCCAGAATTAAATTCTGCAGATAGGCTCGAAACGGATATCCGAGGACTCTGCGATTGCATTTTATCCAACGGAGGATGGGTTATTGCGCCAGAGTAGGAACCAATGCACTGAAGCCGACGCCACAAGTTTCACAACATTCGTGGGTTCAAAGCGAATTGGCTCGCTGTCTGTCTCATTCCTCAAGTAGTCCGACAATGCTCGGTATTAGTGTACGGCGAGCGAAGATGCTTTCAGCACCGACGCAAGAAGAGCGTGAGGTAAGGTGGGACCTCGTCCAATTCCAATATATTCATCGTTGTCCCGATAAGATGATCGTCGAAGGCTACATCGCCAGTGACCGTTCGGTTTGTTTGCTAATCCATGGATGCTTATGCTCCAGCCCGGCCTTAGTGAATGGATAAGGTCGAGGACCATATCCGTCGAATCTAAGGCTTCTCGGCTTACAGGTCTATCACTCAATGTCTCAATCGCGCTGAGAACCCTTTTCGCCAGTTCATCGTCAATCTCAAGCGCCGCTTCGATTTCTTCTGCCAACGCCGCAAGTTTCTTATCCATGACGAGTCCTTCCATTGCTTTTGCCGACTTTGGCTCACGCCTCTGAGGACTTCTTTGATGTCGATCAAGGTCGATATGGTCCGGAAAGCCTTAGCAAAGGAGAACGTCCGATAACGGAGACCTCAGTTATGCCCGCTTCACCAGATGTAATCTTCTTCGAGAACCTTCGTCGTGAACAAGTCGCTTTAGTTGGGGGTAAGAATTCATCCCTAGGGGAGATGGTGCAGGAACTCGGAGCAGTTGGAATCAGTGTTCCACCCGGGTTTGCGACAACGTCTGATGCGTTCCGGCGTTTCATCTCAGAGAATGATCTGGAAAACCGCATTGCCCAAACATTGGCGGACTTCGATCAGGGCAAGATCACTCTTCAGGTTGCCGGTGAGACGATCCGAAATGCTGTCGTAGGGGGCGATTGGCCCGCTGAAATCGAAGAGGCCATCCGCAAGGCCTACCGCGAGCTTTCTAACCGCGCCGGAACTTCAAACGTCTCTGTCGCGGTACGCTCCAGCGCAACGGCAGAAGACCTTCCAGACGCCAGCTTTGCTGGTCAGCAAGAGACATATCTCAACGTGGTCGGAGAGGATGATCTGCTTGTGGCTTGCCGCCGTTGCTACGCATCTCTCTT
>CAYPVG010000051.1:0-13406 GCA_964414085.1 uncultured Boseongicola sp.
AGTGCAGAGAAGGCACAACGGCTGACGGCTCAAGGGGTAGAGGCCGTTATTTGGCCGGGGAGTGAGTTGCCGATATCGGATGTGACCCACCTTTTGACGTCTGTTGCACCAAACGATGACGGCGACCCGGTTCTTAAGCGCCATCGTGGGGAGCTGAAGGCAGCGAAGAACCTTGAATGGGTGGGGTACCTCAGCACTACTGGAGTGTACGGCGATCACGGCGGAGCTTGGGTTGATGAGGATACACTTCTCACACCTTCGACAAAACGAGGGGAAGCGCGCACGCGTGCGGAGGCAGAGTGGTCCCAGCTTGATCTTCCGTTGCATATTTTCCGCCTCGCAGGGATCTATGGCCCCGGGCGTGGTCCTTTCTCAAAAGTTCGCAGTGGTAAGGCGCGCCGTATCATCAAAGAAGGCCAAGTTTTCAGCCGCACTCATGTCGAAGACATTGCCCAAGTCCTTTATGCCTCGATCAAGCATCCTAATCCGGGACGAGCGTACAATGTTTGCGACGATGACCCCGCTCCGCCGCAAGACGTCATCGCCTATGCTGCTGAGCTATTGGGGGTGCCAGTTCCAGAGGCCGTCAATATCGAAGATGCTGAGATGAGCGAAATGGCTCGAAGCTTTTATGCAGAGTCAAAACGTGTTCGGAATGATCGCGTCAAGAACGAGCTTGGGGTCAAGCTGAAGTACCCAGACTACAGAAGCGGATTACGGGCCTTGCTCGCGTTAGAAAACGCGCCCGACTAAGCGCGCCTGGAAATGTCCGCAATCCCAAGGACGTCCAGGACTTTGGCCTCGATGTGCTCGGAATTCATCGCGGCGACGGCGTACATATCCTGAGGGCTCGCCTGATCGATGAAAGTATCGGGAAGCACCATCGAACGGAATTTGAGGCCTTCGTCAAAGACTCCCTCGTTCGCCAAAAGGTCCGCAACGTGACTGCCGAAACCACCGATTGAACCTTCTTCAATAGTAATCAGCGCGGGATGCTCGGCGGCCAGCTTTAAGATCAAATCGCGGTCGAGAGGCTTGGCGAACCTTGCATCTGCAACAGTTGGCGTGATGCCGCGAGCGGCGAGTGCTTCGGCAGCGGCTTCGACTTCGGACAACCGTGTGCCAAATGACAGGATGGCAACCTGACTGCCTTCACGGACAATGCGGCCTTTGCCGATTTCGAGAACCTCGCCACGCTCCGGCAAGTCGACACCCACGCCTTCGCCGCGTGGATATCGGAATGCGATGGGACCTTCGTCATAGGCGGTCGCCGTCGCAACCATATGCACCAACTCGGCCTCGTCCGCGGCGGCCATGACAACCATACCCGGGAGGTTGGCCATGAACCCGATGTCAAACGCGCCAGCATGGGTGGCACCATCGGCGCCGACGAGTCCGGCACGGTCTATTGCAAATCTGACGGGCAGCCGCTGCAGAGCCACGTCGTGAACGACCTGGTCATACCCACGTTGCAAGAATGTGGAGTAGATCGCGCAGAACGGTTTCATGCCTCCCGCAGCAAGGCCACCCGCGAAGGTAACGGCGTGTTGTTCGGCGATTCCAACGTCAAAGGAACGACTTGGATAACGTTCGGCAAACAGGTTGAGACCCGTGCCGTCCGGCATTGCAGCAGTAATTGCTACGACTTTGTCATCCCGCGAGGCCTCATCGAGCAGCGCATTCGCAAAGACCTTTGTGTATGACGGTGCATTCGATGGTGCTTTCTTCTGTTCACCCGTCACCACATCAAACTTCGAAACGCCGTGCCCTTTGTCACGAGCGCTTTCTGCTGGCTCGTAGCCTTTGCCTTTCTTGGTAATCGCGTGAATGACGATTGGGCCGGTGGCCCGAGCCTTCACAGTGCGCAAAACCGGCAAGAGCTGATCGAGGTCGTGGCCGTCGATTGGCCCAAGATACGAAAACCCAAGTTCTTCAAACAGAGTTCCACCAACAACGGAATGCTTCAGAAGGTCCTTTGCGCGTTTTGCGCCTTCCCGGAACGGCTCGGGCAAAAGGCTCACTGCGCCTTTGGCAGCGGCCTTAAACTCCTGAAACGGATCGCCAGCGTAGAGACGCGAAAGGTACGATGACATGGCACCAACCGGAGGCGCGATGGACATCTCGTTGTCGTTCAAGATGACAATCAATCGTTTTCCAAGATGACCGGCGTTATTCATCGCCTCATATGCCATGCCCGCGCTGATTGCTCCGTCACCGATCACTGCTATCGCATCGCCAAGACCTTCAGGCGTCACTCCGCCCAGATCACGCGCGACAGAAAACCCAAGCGCCGCGGAGATAGACGTCGAACTATGAGCCGCGCCGAAAGGATCGAAAGGAGACTCCGAACGCTTTGTGAAACCGCTCAAGCCATCCTTCTGACGCAGTGTACGAATACGATCGCGACGTCCCGTCAGGATTTTGTGTGGATAGCACTGATGGCTGACATCCCAGATGAGCTTGTCTTTCGGTGTGTCGAAGACAGCATGAATTGCCACCGTTAGCTCAACGACGCCAAGGCCCGCGCCAAGGTGTCCACCCGTTTCGCTAACAGCGCTAATTGTTTCGGCGCGAAGTTCACCCGCAAGCTGAAGCAATTCCGGATCGCTCAGCATCTTCAGATCAGCGGGTACAGTGACGCGATCTAGTACAGGTGTGTCGGGTCGTTGCGTCATGAAAGCTCCCCGGATTCAGTGTTCGCGCGAGATAACGAAATTTGCAGCGGCACGCAAACTATCCGCTCGTGCATCATATATGCAGAGCGCGTCGACGGCCTCGGCGACCAGATCACGGGCACGCGCCCGCGCGTCATCTAATCCAAGTAGCGAAACAAAGGTCGCTTTGCCCGCATCTGCGTCCTTCTGCAAACGCTTTCCGGCCTTGTCCTCATCGCCCGTGACATCGAGGATGTCGTCAGCAATTTGAAACGCGAGTCCGAGCGCCGTTGCATAGCGCCGCAGTGCTTCTGGGTCTTCCTCCGCCAACAACGCTCCGGCTTCGGCCGACCATCGGATCAGCGCACCGGTTTTGTTCGCCTGCAGCACCATGATCTCGTCGAGAGAAAGGTCTATTCCGGCGGATTCCGCGGCTATGTCTTGGGCTTGCCCCAAAACCATACCTTCCGCCCCAGAAGCGCGCGCAAGCGTCTTGATCAGTTGAACCCTGACATTTGCGTTTGCGTGCACGTCATCGCTGGCAAGCAATTCGAACGCTAAAGTTTGTAGGGCATCACCCACCAGCACTGCTGTTGCTTCATCCCACTTCTTGTGAACTGTGGGGTGTCCACGGCGCAGATCGTCGTCGTCCATACAGGGCAGATCGTCATGCACCAGCGAGTAGGCGTGAAGGCATTCAATGGCTGATGCCGCAAGCAAATGACCTTCTCGCGGCGCCTCGAACAACTGCGCCGCGCTCACAACCAGAAAGCCACGAAGGCGCTTCCCTCCGGATGTCGCGTACCGCATCCCTTCGGCGATGGTATCATCACCAAACTGGCGCAGATAGCCATCGAGTGCATGCCCGATGCGCGCAGCCTCTGACCTCAATTCAGTTTCGAAGTTCACTTTGCGTCGACCGGCATTGTCCCTTTTGGTTGTCCACTTTCATCCAGCGTGATTTGGGCAACCTTTTCTTCGGCCTCAGCCAGCTTCTTTTGACAGTACGCCTTAAGCTCTGCACCACGTTCATAAAGCTTGATAGAGTCCTCCAACGCGACATCGCCTGCTTCCAAGCGGTTCACCACGTCTTCCAGCGCGCTCATGGCTTCCTCAAAGCTCATCTCGGATACAGGTTTATCGCTCATCATCCTCGCTCCATCAGAACGCCCACATGGGCCGCCACACTGTCCGCCAAAGCGTTCAGATCATACCCACCCTCGAGTGTCGAGACCACACGGCCATTTGCATGCGCGTCCGCAACGTCGCAGATTGCGCGCGTCAGCCATGCAAAATCTTCGGTCGTCCAATTCAGGTTAGCCAAAGGATCGGCAGCGTGAGCATCGAAGCCGGCTGAGATAATGACCAGTTCCGGTGTAAAATCGTCAACGGCGGGCAGGATGAAGTCACCCCAGGCGCGCCTCATTTCAACGCTTCCAGACATTGGTGCGAGTGGAACATTCAAAACGTTATTATGAGCGCCAGTTTCATGCGTCGCCCCCGAGCCTGGATAAAGCGGCATCTGGTGGGAGGATGCAAACAACGTGCGCGGTTCTCTCCATAGAAGGTCTTGCGTGCCGTTGCCGTGATGTACATCGAAGTCCAGAACCGCAACACGTTCCAAACCATGCTCGTCCAACGCGCGTTTGGCAGCAATCGCTGCGTTTCCAAACAGGCAAAAGCCCATTGCCGTCGCCGTCTCGGCATGGTGGCCGGGTGGCCGCATGGCAACAAAGGCGTTGGAAACCTCACCGCTAACGACGGCATCCACGGCCGCCACACATCCACCTAAACCCCGAAGCGCAGCTTCAAGCGATCCCGCAACAACATGTGTGTCGCCATCGAGCGCGACAGTTCCAGTCGTGGGGATCGCTACTTGAACGCGATCAAAGTAGGCCTCGGGATGACATCTTAAGACTTCAGATTTGCTCGCTGGCTGCGCCTCGCGGCGGTCCAGTGCAGCAAACCGGTCGTCCTCCAAAGCGGACATAATTGCCTCGAACCGATGGGTGCTTTCGGGATGGCCGGGTGGTGTCACATGATCCAACGCCGAAGCATGCGAATAAAGCGCAGTCGTCATCGATTAGCCTCTCTCCTTGACGCTTTGAGCGCCCAATTAGTCAGGGGACAGCATGTAACCTGCACCCCGAACCGTCTGAAGGTAACGGGGCTGTTTTGGGTCTGCCTCAAGCTTGCGCCTTAGACGAGTGATCTGCACATCCACCGCGCGCTCTTGCGCTTGCCCTCCGTCACGACCGAGATCTTCCACCAGCTTCGTTCGCGACATCGCTTCGCCCGGGTTGCTGGAAAATATGCGCATTAGTTGCGACTCTGTTGCTGTCAGGCGGACAGGCGTTTCTCCGTCCCAGAGTGTGCCTTTTTCGACGTCGTAGCGTAAAGCGCCCATGTAGAGCACTTTGGGGGTCACGTCGGCAGGTTCCGTTGCAGGGACACGGCGCAGGATCGAGTTTATCCTGAGCAAGAGTTCCTTGGGTTCAAATGGCTTGGCCAGATAATCATCGGCTCCAGCCTCCAAACCAGCAACCCGATCGTCGGTTTCGCTTTTGGCTGTCAGAAGCAGAATCGGAACATCTCGATCCTCTCGGATACGTCGGCAGAACGACACCCCGTCCTCGCCAGGCATCATCACATCCAACACGACAAGATCGAAGTCCAAGCCACTCAAAATGCGTTCGGCATGTGCTGCATCACGGGCCGAAGACACAAGGAAACCGTGGCGCATCAGAAATTTCTGAAGCAAAACACGAATGCGCTCGTCGTCGTCGACAATTAAGAGATGGGCATCTGCGAGGCTCATAATTCGCCCTCCTTCAAGCGCTTGTAGTGGCGGCGCATATCGGCGTCCATCATAGCTTCCAAGACTTGTCGAAAGCCAGACACAGCTTCGGGACCAGCCTCACGAAACGCTCCTCGCATGCGATCCCGTTGAGCGTTTGAAAGTTCCCTCTCAAGCAGTTCGCCAACTTCCGTCAGAAAAAGATGTCTTTCGCGTTTGTCTTGCTTTCCGATCCGGCTCTCTACCAATCCGTCTTCGACAAGAGTTCGAAGCACGCGATTCAGCGATTGTTTGGTGACGCCAAGAATGGAAAGGAGATTGTTTACTGTGGTACCCGGCGACCGGTTGATGAAGTGGATCGCGCGATGATGCGCCCGACCATACCCCTTCTCTACAAGTATGCGGTCCGGATCAGCCGTGAAACCACGGTAAGCGAAAAACATCGCCTCAATGCCTTTGCGCAACTGCTCATCCATCAGGAATAGTAGGTTCTCACCGCTGGGCGGGCCGCCTGTATCTGCCATCTCGATCTCTTTCGCTGAAATCACATTATGTCAGCCTTGTTGACATTCCAAGTGCAGACTGGTAGCGATTCTCGATTTTTCCGCAACTTTATGACCGAAGCGGACTTAAACGCGCAACTTTTGCAAATGGAGGCCATGATGGCAGGCGCATATGATGATCGTGATGGATTGATCTGGATGGACGGACAGATGGTGGATTGGCGTGCTGCCAACGTGCACATTCTGACCCACGCGATGCATTACGCCTCTAGCGTGTTTGAAGGCGAACGGGCTTACAACGGCAAGATCTTTGAAAGCCGGAGGCATTCGGAAAGACTCCACTTCTCGGCCGGCGAACTGGATTTCCAGATCCCTTATACTGTTGATGAGATCGAGGCGGCCAAACAAGAAATTCTGACCGTCAATGGATTGAGCGACGCCTATGTTCGTGCGGTGGCATGGCGCGGCGCTGGTGAAGACATGGGTGTCGCGTCTGCGCGCAACCCGGTTCATCTGGCCATCGCAGCTTGGGAATGGGGTAGCTACTATGGTGATGCCAAGTTCAAAGGCGCAAAGCTAGATATTGCCAAATGGAAACGCCCTTCACCGGAAACCATTCCCGTGCATGCGAAGGCTGCGGGTCTGTACATGATCTGCACAACGTCCAAGCATGCGGCCGAGGCAAAGGGCTGCTCGGACGCATTGTTCATGGACTATCGCGGTTATGTCGCCGAGGCGACGGGTGCCAACATCTTCTTTGTGAAAGGCGGTGAAGTTCATACGCCAGACGCGGACTGCTTCCTAAACGGAATTACGCGCCAGACGGTCATAGGAATGCTCAAAGACAGGCAGGTGAAAGTTCACGAACGCCGCATCATGCCGGAAGAGTTGGAAAGTTTTGAGCAATGCTGGCTTACCGGTACGGCCGCAGAGGTCACACCCGTCGGACAAATCGGTGACTACAACTTTGAAGTCGGCGCAATGACGCGCGACATTTCTGATAGCTACGAAAAGCTTGTTCGTTCTTAAGCGATTTCAATTTCGTAACGGGCACCTTGCTTTGCGCGAGGTGCCACTCGGAAAGACCCGTTGGGACGAGTTAACTCGCTACCAAACTTTCCACCAAGGTTTCTTGGCTCGGTCCTGTTTGGCAACTTCGCCGATGGAATTGTAGACCTCTCCATCGTCCCCCTGGACCTTTGCGCCAAGAGCATCAGCAACCAGAAACATCTTCTGCAAAAACGCCTGATCGGGGTTCTTTGCCATGACGTTTCCAGCTGAACACCACATCCATGCTTCGTTGTGTCCCGGTTCGGACGCCGGCCAATCCTGCCAAACTGCCAATGTCTCGTCTTGAACACTAAATTCAGCGCCCGAGGCGTTGGTTACCACCGCTTCTTTCTCGAGACGCATGGACTTGTCTGTACCAACATACTCAAGCCACTCCGCTCGAGAAATGGATGGACCGTCGCCATCAGACCAGTCGTCCTTGCGCGTAATATGAACATCATACCCCACAGGGCACCTCGTAAATTCAATAAAATAATGAGGGTATTATGCCTCAATTCGCGGTGGTGCGTCCACGTCAGCGTGCGCCTTAGGCGGGAAACAGTGCATTTCGCGCAATCCGCTAGCCGTACTTGGTAACGTGTTGCCGCCCCTTGCCTCGCTTAATTTTGAGGTACTGTTCACGCAGGATGATCATGACACCAGCGGCGATGACTATGCTCGCACCAATCAGCATGGTCCCTGTCGGCACCTCGTCAAACAACACATAGCCAATCGCGACGGCAAACAGCATGGAAGAATACTCGAATGGAGCCACGATCGAGGCGTCGCCATAACGGTACGCACTTGTCAGAAGTATTTGCCCCAAACCACCGACAAAACCGGCACCTATCAGGCATGCTGCGGCGAAGCCCGATGGAACAACCCACCCAAACGGAAGTGTGGCAAGGGACAGGACCGTTGCGGTCACCGAGAACCAGAAAACAATTGCCGCGGTCTCCTCGGTTTCAACAAGTTTGCGAACGAATATCTGCGCGAAGGCCGCGCAGACTGAACCTGCCAAAACGATGGTTGCTCCAAACGCCATGCGGGAATCGACGTTTCCATCAGTGAAAGCAGACAATCGTGGCCACAGGATGATCAAGACACCAACCATCCCCATTGCAACGGCTGTTAGTCGCACGGCCCTGACACGCTCGCCAAGAAAAAGCGCCGCGAGGATGACCACAAAAAGCGGCATCGCATATTGGATCGCCTTCACTTCAGACAAAGGCAAGATCGCAAGCCCGGCAAAGCTCAAACCCATCGCCGTCGAGCCAATGAGACCCCGCCAAAGGTGACCCAGCGGATTGCTCGTTCCAAGGCCTGAAGCAAGCTTGCCTTGCATCGAAAGCCAAACGAGTATGACAGGCATCGCAAATAGCGATCGGAAGAAAACCGTTTGTCCTGGCGGCACCTCAGCGGACGCGGCTTTGATAAGCGTCGCCATTATTACAAACAGCAGAACGGACGTGATCTTGAGAGAGATGGCGCGGAAAGGGTTCGGCTGCGAAAGGCTCATGCGCGTGGCTTATCAAGATGGCTCCGGTTGGACCAGCGTTCACTCGAATTGGTCGCATGCCCAGCGCGCGGCGTCCCTGACAGTTGGATCCGGATCGCTTGTCAGCCGTTGCGCCACCTGTTTGAGCGAGGAATCTCCGGAATTCCCTATTGCGTAGAGAACATTTCGAACAAATCGATTTCGCCCAATTCGCTTGATCGGTGACCCAGAAAACCGCGCACGAAATCCCGCGTCATCCAACGCTGCCAGCTCTGCAAGGGGTGGCAAGGTGAGATCATCGCGCGCGTTATAACGTATGTCTCGCGAGGCTTCGGCGAATTTGTTCCAGGGGCACACCGCAAGACAGTCATCGCATCCATATATTCGGTTGCCGATTTTAGGGCGTAGTTCAGGAGCCACCGGCCCTTTATGCTCAATCGTCAGATATGAAATGCATAGCCGAGCGTCCAGTTGAAATGGTGCAGGAAACGCATCAGTTGGGCAGACAACAAGGCAGCGTGTGCACGTGCCACAATGATCGATTTCGGCATCATCCGGTGGCAACTCGGCCGTTGTAAAGATCGCGCCAAGAAAAAACCAGTTCCCCAATTCACGGCTCAGCAAATTCGTGTGTTTGCCTTGCCAACCAAGTCCCGCCGCCTGGCCTAATGGCTTCTCGGCAACCGGGGCTGTGTCGACAAAGACCTTAACCTCACACTCCGCTTCGGCGACCAACCAGCGCGCCACTTTCTTCAGACGCTTCTTAACAACATCGTGGTAGTCCTTGTTGCGTGCGTAGACCGAGATCACTCCGCGGTCTCTGTGGTTTAGGTCATCCAGCGGGTTGCGATCCGGGGTGTAAGGTTCGGCCAGCATCACAACAGATCGAACGCCCGGCCAAAGGACACGTGGATCGCCACGCCAGTTTGACCGCTCTTTAAGCCATGACATTTGGCCTTGTCGGTCCTTGCTCAGGAATTCATCGAGCCGATGCGGAACATCCGGTATTGCGTCCGGCTTGCAGACACGCACGGAGGCAAATCCAGCTTCCAACGCTTTGCTTTGAAGCCTATCTTTCAGAGTTTGGTCGGCGCTTATCTTCGCCATACCGCTCAAAAGTCTAAGTCAGCGTAATGCGACGGTGGCGGAAAGCCCGGAACAGTGTCGGCCAACAATCTACGGAATGCGGGACGCGACTTGATGCGCGCATACCAGTCGTGAACCGTTGGGAATGCATTCCAATCCACATCGGAAATATAATCCAGCGCCGAGAGATGACCCGCTGCCGCAAAGTCCGCCAAGGACAACTCATTCCCCGCCAGCCAGCGCCTTTGGTCCAACAACCACGACATGTAATCGAGGTGCATTTTGATTGCGCGGGCCCCGGATTTCACGTTCGAACTATCCGGATACCCTTCTTTCGTGATCTTTTTGTTGACCCGCTCGTATAGGAGTTTCGAAGTCACTTCGGTGTGGAACTTGTCATCAAACCAGCCCACCAATCGCCGGACTTCGTGACGCTCGGCCAAGTCTTTCGGCAACAGCGGTGGCTCAGGATAGGCTTCTTCGATGTACTCGCAAATCGCGGCGCTTTCGGAAAGCGTATGCCCATCAATCTTCAGGACCGGAACCTTTCCAGCAGGGTTACGGCGAAGAAAATCTGCATCGCGCTCCCAATACCGTTCTTCAATGAGTTCCACCTCAAGTTTTTTCTCAGCAAGCGACAGCCTGACCTTTCGGCAAAAGGGAGAAAGCGGGACGTGGTAGAGCCGGATCATAGAAAAAGGGCACCTGCTTCGTTGCGTGCCCCTTCAATGCCTGAGAGCCCGCTTGGATTCAACTCTTCGAAATTCCGCTGTTCAGCGCGTGAAACAATCCGCGCGACCGTCCGCGCGAATGGTCAAAGCACCATCAGCAATGGAACGCGCGCGCCGATCGACAAAGCTAGAAGGGTTTACCGCCTGCCTCTCTTTCGGATTGGGCAAAACAGCCGCCAGTAGTGATGCCTGCCTGAGAGAAAGATCGGCTGCTCTTACACCAAAATGATGTTGAGCTGCGGCTTCGATGCCAAAGACGCCTTCATCAAATTCAGCCACGTTGATGTAGACCTCAACAATCCTGCGCTTGCTCCATAAGGCCTCGACCAAGGGGGTCATAACCGACTCGATCGCTTTGCGGGGCCAACTCCTGCCCTGCCAGAGCCAGACATTCTTCACTGTTTGCTGGGTTAACGTGGAAGCACCTCGATCAGCTCCTTCCGAGATGGCCGCGCGGAGCTGCTCCATATCGAAACCCCAATGCAGGCAGAAATTGGCGTCTTCCGCTGCAACCACAGCCTGCAAAGCCTCCGGGGCTATCGTGTTCGCCGGCACCCAATCACGCCGAATACCGCCAAGCCGAACGCCTTCGCTTAGAATGTAAGGTGTCGTTGGTGGGGGTACGATTGTATAAATGCCAATGCTCAAGAGCATCGCGGCCAGGAAAGCGAACGCAGACTGCCCCATCCATTTCAAAGGACGGCGGCGAGGTGCTTGTTTCGCCTTGGCACGGCGTGTCGATTTTTTGGGGGCTGCTCTTTTTGCCATGAGTGTCTGGTGACACGACTAACTCTTCAGAGCAAGTAAGGCGCGCTACTCCGCAGCTCGGTCCAAAGGGTCCTCGGCCTCTTCCAAGAGCTTGCTTTCTGCGCGACGGGCTTCGGCACGCTCACGTTTCTTCGCAAACTTCTTTTTCAACCGTGCGACACGTGCCTTTTGATAAGCGTTAAGCACCGGGTTCGACAGCAGGTAGCCGGCAGTGCCGCACAGAATTCCAGGTAAAATACCGCCCACCAGATATGGCAAGAAGTACCGGTTCCAGAATCCGCTGAGACTTCCCCATGCAGTTCTTTCCGCAGTGAACACCGCCATAAAGTTTTGCCAAAGTTCGACGGCGGCGTCCGAAAACGCTGGGAGCACCAGCTGAAGTGGAATTGGTGGGCGCCCAAGAAGGAATGCACCCAACTCCATCGACACAGCAGCGATGATGGGAAAAGTCAGTGGGTTTCCAAAGAACGTTGCCATGAGTGCGGCCATGACATTTCCACGCACAAGCCAAGCGAGCCAGGCTGCGATGAAGAAGTGCATTCCAAAAAACGGCGTGAAACAGGTAAACACACCAACTGCGATGCCACGACTGATCTTGTGGGCAGGATCTGGCAAACGACGCACGCGATGGATCAGGTATTGAATGGCACGCGTCCATCCGCCTTGCGGATAAAACGCATGCTTAAAGGCTTCCCAGTAGGTCTTTGGTGTGCGCCTTTTGAATACCACTCGTGTTTCCGTCGTTCTTAAGGTTTGCGGCTCAGGTCTCTGTGTCGCGTGATTGCAGCAACGTCGCTGTCAGCCTCAAGGGCGAGCATTACTGCGTGCAGATGTTCAATATCCCTCAGATCCGCGTCGACAATGAGGCGATAAAAGTCCGGTTTTCGGTCAATGAACACCAAATCAGAGATATTCGCGCCTTGCTCACCGATCAATGTGCAAATCCGTCCCAACACACCACTGTCATTTGCAATTGTGAGATCAAGGCTGACGGAGTGCGCCGCTGGATGTCGCCCCTCCTGCCAGTGAAGGTCAACCCAACGGTCTGTGCTGTCGGCTAGTTCAGCAAGCGCTTCGCAATCAATTGCGTGGATCATTACGCCTTTGCCACGGTAACTGATCCCCACGATCCGTTCACCTGGGACCGGTTGACAGCACGCAGCACGTCGAAACGTCTGACTGGGTTTCAACCCAACAACGGCGCGGGCGGTGTCGATTTCATCACCGCTTCTGTTTGCCAACTCGGGGTAAAGCGTCTGTATGACCTGCCGAGCAGTCAACTCTGCCGACCCGATGCGGGCCAAAAGCGTGTCGCGGTGCTCAAGCCCCAGGTGCTTCGCCGCTGTTGTTAGAGCCTTTTCAGTCGCACGCTTGCCAATATGTTCAAACGCCACGCGCACCAGTTCACGCCCCAGCTTGATGAAACGTTCGCGATCTTCTTCGCGAAGCGATCTACGAATTGCCGCCTTCGCACGTCCCGTTGCAACGATATCGATCCACGTCGCTTGCGGACGCTGACCTTCAGCAGTCATAATTTCGACCGACTGCCCATTCCGCAAACGAGTCCAAAGCGGCACCCTGATTGCGTCGACCTTTGCACCGACGCAACTGTCACCTATTCGGGTGTGAATGGCATAGGCAAAATCCAGCGGTGTTG
The DNA here is from genome assembly GCA_964414085.1 of uncultured Boseongicola sp. Classification (GTDB taxonomy): domain Bacteria; phylum Pseudomonadota; class Alphaproteobacteria; order Rhodobacterales; family Rhodobacteraceae; genus Boseongicola. Next base: position 12,745 of record CAYPVG010000051.1, read on the forward strand.
CGCCGCGCGGCAACTTCACAACCTCGCCTTTCGGCGTGAAGCAGAACACCTGGTCGGCATACATCTCGAGTTTTACGTGCTCGAGGAACTCATCATGATCTTCCTCGTCAAAACGTTCTGTCAAAGTCGAAATCCAGCGCGCCGGATCCACTGCAAATGGGTTCTCAGCACGAACGCCATCACGATACGACCAGTGCGCCGCGACACCGGCTTCAGCCACCTCGTGCATCACATGGGTGCGGATTTGAACTTCCACCCTTTTTCCGTCGCGACCCGAAACGGTCGTGTGAATCGAGCGATAGCCGTTGGATTTCGGTTGCGAGATGTAGTCCTTGAAGCGCCCAGGTACTGAGCGCCATCTTTGATGGACTGCACCTAGAGCTGCATAACAGTCAGCCTCAGTTTCCACCAAAATGCGGAAACCATAGATGTCCGACAAACGGGAAAAACCGATGTCTTTCTCCTGCATTTTCCGCCAGATCGAATACGGTTTCTTGGCGCGACCAAATGTTTCGGCCTGCAGCCCCGCCTTGTCCAACTCACTCTCAATATCGGACGTAATTTTCTGGATCACATCGCCCGTTTCGCGTTGCAGGGTAATGAACCGACGAATAATCGAGTTTCTCGCATCCGGATACAGAACCCTAAATGCGAGGTCTTCG
>CAYPVG010000052.1:0-3771 GCA_964414085.1 uncultured Boseongicola sp.
GGACTGGACAAGAGCGATTGATGGCTATTGTGAGCGCACCGATCACACTTTGTGGTCGGAGCCGATAAACGCGGTTACAAACCTCGCCTTCATAATCGTTGCGGTCATCATGTGGCGGCGGAGTGCCGGTGACCACGGCGCACGTTGGTTGTCAGCAGTTCTGTTTGCAATCGGCGTTGGGTCAGGGCTGTTTCACACAATTGCGACGGCGTGGTCGGCAACGGCCGATGTGATCCCGATCGCAGTCTTTACGTTAAGCTACATCTATTTGGCAAATCGTCATTTCTGGGCAATGCGCGTGTGGATAGCGGCGCTCGGGACGGCAGCGTTTGTTCCATATGCAGCGCTTTTGACACCCGTTTTCTCCGCGCTTCCGTTTTTCTCGATTTCGTCTGCCTACTGGGTGCTGCCTCCGCTGATCGCAGGTTATGGCGTTTTCTTGCGCTATCGGGTGCCTGATACGGGGCGCGGCCTTGTAATCGCTGCCGGACTGTTGGTCCTGTCTCTTATTTTTAGATCACTGGACGAGCTTGTCTGTTACGCGTTGAGCTTTGGAACGCATTTTGCGTGGCACATCTTAAATGCAATCCTGCTTGGCTGGATGATTGAGGTACTGCGACGTCACAATATGAAGGCGGCGTAGATTGGGATTGTGAGCATGGACAGAAATGTCTGGTAAATGAGCGTGTCGGCATAAAGCTCAGCGTCGCCGCCCATTGCGCGGGCCACCACGTATCCATTGGTTGCGGCGGGGACAGAGGCGACAAGAACACCAGCAAGCGTTTCGAGCGGCGATAGCCCAAACGCAGACGCCAAGACCAAAAAAGCGAGAGGTATAACAACCGGGCGGAGCGCTGCGCTGATCGCAACGGCGGCGCTGAAACGGCGAAGCCGGTCTATGGATATGCCCGCGCCGACGACAAGTAGACCGATGCCGAGTGCAGCCCGACCAATAATATCAAGCGCGTCAGTGATGGTTTCAGGAAGATCAAATGGAGCCAGGTTCACGGCCAATCCGATGACGCTGCCAATCACGAGAGGGTTTACCGCCAGCGCCCTCAGGATGCGTCTCGGTCCGGTTTCTCCCCCACATAGAGACACAATGACGAGTATATTCAGCACATTAATGAATGGAATGAGAACCGTCATTCCAAGTGCAATGAGGACGATCAACTCTGATCCGCCCAAGAGCTCTGCCGCAGAAAGCGCGATAAACGCGTTCCAACGGGTCGTTGTTTGGAACACGGTAGAAAGGGACGCCGAAGACAGGGTCTCTTTCGGCAAAACTGCGCGCGTCGCCAGTGCAAGCAGACCGCTAATGGCCACAAGCAAGACCAGCGCTGTTGCAAACAAACCGAACCCGCTTGACGACAGGTCGGCCGTCGCGATGAACTTGATCAGTATTGCCGGGATTAGGATTCGAAAACTAAGAAGCTCGATGCCTGCCCAATGTTCTTCACGTAACAAGCCCGTCGCCTTCGCCGTCCAGCCCGCAAGGTACGCAAGTACAATTGGCATGATGGCAAGGAATGTGATCATGGGATGTGGCCAAGCGGAGAAATGACACCGGACGCCAACCTTACCGCCAAAGGACCAATAAGCAAGCTGCGGCAGCTTGCGGGCGACGATGGCTCGGGTTACACGGACCCCGTTTGAAATTGGAGTTGTGCTGCTCATGTCAATTGACACGGAAACCGCCCGCCGCGTCGCGAAACTGGCCCGGATTAAGGTCGAAGACGAAGACCTTCCTGCGTTGGCTCAGGATTTCAACCGGATTCTAGGATTTGTAGAGCAGCTGAACGAAGTGGATGTCGAGGGTGTTGAGCCGATGACGTCTGTCACTCCAATGCGCCTAAAGCGTCGCGTTGATGAAGTGACGGATGGAGATCAGCAGGACAAAGTGCTGGCAAATGCCCCAGATGCGCGCGAGGGCTTTTTCGCCGTGCCGAAAGTGGTGGAGTAACGATGTCTGATTTGAACGCACTGACGATAGCTGACGCTCGGGAAAAACTCCGTTCGGGCGAAGTGACATCTGTCGAACTCACCGAAGCCTGTCTGAAGGCAGCGGACGAGGCGAAAGTTCTGAATGCGGTCGTGCATTCGACACCTGACTTGGCGCTTGAGCAGGCAAAAGCTGCAGACGCACGTCTGGCGGAAGGTGACGCACCGTCGATGTGTGGTATCCCACTGGGGATCAAGGATTTGTTTTGCACCAAAGGTGTTGCGAGTCAGGCCGCGAGTGGCATCCTTGAAGGTTTCAAGCCCGAATATGAATCGACGGTGACCCAACAGTTGTTTGGTGCGGGCGCCGTGATGATCGGAAAGCTCAACATGGACGAGTTTGCCATGGGGTCTTCGAATGAGACCAGCGTCTACGGCAATGTAATCAACCCATGGCGCCGCGGTAATGATGACACAGCACTTACACCTGGCGGATCGTCTGGGGGGTCTGCGTCGGCTGTCGCTGCCGACTTGTGCCTCGCAGCAACGGGTACAGATACGGGCGGTTCTATCCGCCAGCCGGCCGCTTTTGTCGGCATCACCGGGTTGAAGCCTACATACGGTCGAGTTTCGCGTTGGGGCATTGTCGCGTTCGCGTCGTCTTTGGACCAGGCGGGACCCATGGCTAAGTCGGTGCGCGACTGTGCCATCATGCTCGAAGCAATGGCGGGGCATGATCCGAAGGACTCGACGAGCGCCGAACTGGCCGTGCCGGATTTCGAGTCAATGATCACCGGCGATGTCCGTGGGCAAACCATTGGTATCCCAAAAGAATACCGTATGGACGGAATGCCTGCCGAGATTGAGGCTCTTTGGAATGATGGCCGCGCTATGCTTGAGGATGCTGGCGCAAAGATCGTCGATATCTCGTTGCCACACACCAAGTACGCACTTCCAGCCTACTACGTGGTTGCACCTGCCGAGGCGTCGTCAAACCTCGCTCGGTATGATGGCGTGCGCTACGGGCATCGCGCGAAGCTTGCGCAGGGTGACGGCATCACAGAGATGTATGAAAAGACCCGCGCTGAGGGTTTTGGCGACGAAGTGAAGCGCCGGGTTATGATCGGTACTTATGTGCTTTCGGCGGGTTTCTATGATGCATATTACAACCGCGCGCGCCGAGTCCGGGCTCTGATCAAGAAAGACTTTGAAGACGTTTTCGCACAGGGCGTGGATGCGATCCTGACTCCAGCGACGCCGTCTTCGGCGTTTGCGCTTGGCCAAGAATTCGATGATCCAGTTCAGATGTACCTCAATGACGTGTTCACGGTCACCGTTAACCTTGCAGGATTGCCCGGTATCGCCGTGCCAGCGGGGCTTGACGGGCAGGGCCTGCCGCTTGGTCTCCAGTTGATCGGCAAGCCTTGGGAAGAAGGTGCGTTGATGAATGTGGCACAGGCCATTGAGGATCGTGCCGGATTTGTTTCCAAGCCGTCTAAATGGTGGTAATCTTTGCAAAGAACGTCAAAGACGCAAAGAGCAGATAATGAAAACGCATTTTATGGCGCTGGGAGTCGTAGCAGTTCTTGCTGGCTGCGGGGCTCCTTTGCCGGATAGCAATCCGAATTCTGGTGTTGGTTTTAGCAATTACGATGCATTCGCGACCGAACGCGCGCGACGGGATGCAGAACTGCAGGCTATGCGGCCACGACCGATCCCTGACGGTCAGGCCATTGCATCTGACACGCTGACAGCTCTGGCGACACCGCGCACGATCGGAGGCACAGCCCCTGTGACAGGGGTGGGCGGTTCCACAGCGACTGGCCAGCT
>CAYPVG010000053.1:0-2691 GCA_964414085.1 uncultured Boseongicola sp.
CATCTCAGCGTGCAATTCTGCCATTTCGGGTGACAGATTTGGCAAGGGAAGCAAACCCTGTTCGATTGCGTGGACCTCCACCCGGATGTCCCGGCTATAACCATCATTGAGAAGAGCTCGAATGCGTGCTTCCACGGCGCCGTTTTCGTCGTGATGCGTATGCGTGACCGTCGGCTCTGGGCCAAGGTCAAATCGCACCAATGGCGATGTCGCCGCGGATACGATCTCATCATGCAACTCAGGAGGTGCGCCTTCGATCAGCAGGGCAACATTTGCGGCGCGTCCAGCCGCTTCACTACCTATAGCAGCTTGGACTGCCAGTGAACGTTCGTCGACGAAGAGCCACAGACTCAAAATTTGGGCAACGAACAGCACAGATACGACTAGGAGCGCGATCTGCGTGCGAAATCCCATACGCATCAACTCTCCAGCTCCACATCGCAGTTCAGACAATACCCACCATTGCGCACAGTCGATATGATCCGCGGTCTGAGCACATCAGGTTCGATCTTACGGCGCAGCCGCGACACCTGATTGTCAATAGTCCTGTCCAGTGGTCCAGCGACGCGGCCCGCACTCAGTTCGAGCAAATCGTCACGGCTAATAACCGTGCGCGGCCGCTCCAGAAGCACTGAAAGCAGCCTCGCCTCAGCCGTTGTCAGCGCGATACTATCGCCATTTTCTCTGACAACCTGACTGGCATCGTGGTCGAACGTAACGCCTGAAAAACGGACGCGTTTACCGGCCAGAACACCGCCATGAGGGGGCGCTGTGCTGCTGGCGCGTCGCAAGATGGCTTTGATTCGAGCAAGAAGTTCGCGCGGATTGAAGGGCTTGCCTAGGTAATCATCTGCTCCGGATTCTAGGCCCTTGATACGTTCATCTTCGTCGCCAAGTGCCGTAAGCATAAGGATCGGAGTGCTGCAGCATTCTTGGCGCAAGCGGGTGCAGGCAGACAGTCCATCTTCACCGGGCATCATGATATCCAGTACGATCAGATCTATGCTTTCCTTGGCTAATTGGTCGTTCATTTCACTCGTGTTACCGGCGGCTGTTGCACGCATGCCATTCCTTTCCAAATACCTGGTCACCGACTGTCGGATCTCGGCATGGTCATCGACGACCAGGATATGAGGCTGCGTTGTCATGATCAGTTGGGTTCCGCCAGAGTTGCGCGTCGGACAACAATGCTGTCTCCGTTTTTGACAGGCTGCGTCCAAGCCAGATAGACGTCCCTACCTAACCGAGCCAAGCGCGGAAAATTCACGGACGCGCCCGCCGAATTGATGGTCAGTAATTCTGGTGCAATGCATCCCGCGTCACGGTGGACCCGGCAAAGAAAGAGCGCTTCATTGCCCTCGGTCCATTCGACCCAACTTACCAAAGCCGTCCCATCATGTAGCAGCTCCAGGTCGACCCGTCCAACCGGATCACCTTCATCAATCCGAAACGCTGTTTCAAAGTTACGCCCGCCGTCGCTAGAGAAGGCAACTTTGACTGCAGCTACGTCATTGGCACCCGTAAACCAGGCCACAACCACATCCTCACCATCAGCGCCGATGGCCGGGCCGTTGACCGGGCAGCCCGACAACTCCCATCCATCGTCGTGGACGGTGACGGGTGTTTGCCAGCCTTCATCGGTTAGTCGTGCCACTGAGATGTCACGTATCTCTCCCTCGGTGCGGTCGCGATACGCTGCCAGAACCGTTCCATCGCTTGTCGCTGAGAGACTTGTCTGGCAACACGAACACGTTTGTAAGTCGATGGCGACGTCGTCGCCGAGCACACCACCGCTTGTCAGCATCGTCGCGCGCAGCTGCATGGCGTCTGGCGCTGCAGCCGCCTGATCGCTCTCAGCCCCATACGCGCGGCCATCAAGCCAAACTATCGCTAAACCATTCTGTTCCGTAGGCCACATCGATACGAAGCCGTGCTGCACAAATGACAGGTCCTCGTGCGGGATCAGGGGTTTGCCCCAGGTCTTGCCGCCATCGTGCGACAAAGAGATCTCGACCTGATAGTCGAAACTTGATGGACCGACTGCCCGAAGCCAATGAACCGCAATTGTACCGTCGTCGAAAACGGCGATACCGGGAAAGTCGGCCCAGTTGACGAAGAGATCGTCTCCCTGATGGACGAGATACGGGGCTGTCCAGCCATCGCGCGTCAGGATCGCTATCATGACTTTGGTTTCATGTCCCGCATGCTCCATCCAGCTCAAATAGCGCGCGCCGTCATGGCTCGTCAGTGAAGGTTCATGAGCACCAGGGGATGTAGGCGAGAGTACGACTTCGATCTGTTCAATAAGAGCGGCATCTGCCCGCGCAGCGACAGGACTTAATGCCATTGCCGAGATTGCCGCAGCCATAATGGCAGTCGGCGCGAAACAAATCGATCCAACCCGCCACGAGTACGGGCACCGGCCTTCTCGTCTCTCAGTGACACACTTCATAATGCTCAGAATAGTTTGGTTTTTCCCGAATGACCCGAACTTCCTTTGTCGCAATATGTATCAAGTAACATAGAGCTCTTGACCCTCTAGTTACTGGAAGCCTTAGGTCAGATGTCATGAAACGTGCGAATCAAAAATCTACCGACAGTGAGGCCGGACGGTTGACCATTGTCGGCTTTAGCGCACCGAGCGGGATGGGTGCAGGCCTATTCGGGATTGCGGCACCATTGCATCTATTT
>CAYPVG010000054.1:0-7778 GCA_964414085.1 uncultured Boseongicola sp.
TCCGATGCACGCAATATTGTGATGATCGTGGCAAACCGTGGATGCAATTGCACCCTTCTTCAGTCCGAAACCTCTCACAAATCCATTAGAGATATTTCCATTCTTACCATGCCGCTCCACAATCGAAATGCGGGCCAAATCGCGGTCTGTGTCAGGCTTTTTGTCGCCGTCGACAATTTCAATTTCTTCCTTCAGATGCTCTGTAAGAATTTTGCCGTCAATTATGCCAATCACATCTGTGTCCGAACGATTGCCTTTCACACGGAAGTTCTCAGGTGCGACCATCGTTGCTTTGACTGAACCACGCCCAATGTCGGTAAGCGGTTTGCGTTTAGTAAAAGACTCTTCGTCCGCAAGTGTGCCGCCACAAACTGTGCCATGAACCTTGCATTCGTTTAAATCGTCCAGAATGACAATGTCCGCGCGCAATCCTGGCGCAACCAGCCCGCGATCCTTCAAACCAAACGCTTCTGCCGCCGAAAGGCTCGCAGCGCGATACGCCGCAAGCGGTGTTGTTCCCATCGCAATCAAAGTTCGGATCATGTAGTCCAGATGGCCGTACTCGGCGATATCTAGTGGGTTCCTGTCATCTGTACAGAGGCACATGTAAGCCGAAGTGCGCTCCGAGAGGAGCGGCTGCAGCGCCTTCAGATCCTTTGATACAGAACCTTCGCGCACAAGGACGCGCATTCCCTTTTGAAGTTTCTCTTTCGCTTCTTCAAACGTCGTTGCTTCGTGTTCGGTCCTGATGCCCGCAGCGACGTATCCGTTTAGTTCAGCCCCTGTAAGAAGCGGGCAATGCCCGTCAATATGTTGACCTTCGTACTGCTTGATCTTCGCCATTATCCCGGGGTCACGATGGATAACGCCTGGAAAATTCATCATCTCCGCCAGGCCAATCTCGCTTTGATGGCCTCGTAATGATGCTATGTCTGCGGCCGTCAACTCGGCTCCGGATGTTTCCATATTCGTTGAAGGAACGCATGACGGAATCTGAACACGAATATCCATCAGCGTCTGCTCAGACGCCTTTTGAAAATACCGAACGCCTTCAGCGCCGATTACGTTTGTAATCTCGTGAGGATCGCAGATCGCGGTAGTTACACCATGAGGCACGACACATCTCTCAAACTCGAGCGGAGTGACCAATGAGCTTTCAATGTGCAAATGGGTATCGATGAAGCCGGGAACCAAGGTCTTGCCAGAGACGTCTAATTCTCTTTCTCCCTTATACTCCCTACCAACTCCGACAATTTTTGTGCCGACAATTGCGACATCTCCCTCGATGTATTCCCCTGTTATGACGTCAAAGATTCTGCCGGATTTCAGCACGAGATCGCTTGGCACCTCCCCTAATGCGACGGCAATATAGTGTTCGAGATGGTTTTGATCGTTCAAAAGCTTGCTCCGGTATCAAGAGAGGTGAGCGTGCCTAATTTCGATACTACTCCATAAGCTGTTGGCAAGTACTTCTATGCCCATCGAAACCGCGCAATGCTCAGGCGCTTGCGCGCATTCTCACGACCTTGCCATCCGAGACCCTTGTCTCCGCAAGTGGGACGGTGAATGAAAAGATAGTTTCGCGTGCAATCGGGTCACTTGATAGGCTCACACTCCCGCCCCACGTTGCGACTGCCCTTGCAACGAATGACAATCCAAGTCCTGTTCCTCCACCATGTTCCTTTGTTCGGAAGCTTTGAAACGGCTCAAATACTTTATCTTTGTATTTCGCCTCGATTCCTGGACCGTCATCTCGCACAGAGATCTTTGCGAAGCCATCGATCCTATTAAGAGAAATGTCTATCTTTCCGATCTCTCGATCATGGTGCTTCCCTGCGTTCGAAATGAGATTTCTTAGTACTATATCAAATCCGATTGGATCGCCCCTTAACCTAGGCATGCTGAGTGGCGTGGAAACATTCATTCCACTTGGGAGACTTGAAAGGTCAATGATCGAGTCCAGTCTTTCCAAAGGATCGAACTCGGTGTTTTCGCTCAATTGATCCGCATTAGAGTAGGCGAGCAGATCTTGGATAAGCGCTCTTTGCTTATTGATGAGCCTATCAATGTGCTCAAAGTTGCTTTCTGTGTCCACCCCAAGTTCTACGCCCAGCTCTGTAAGGTCCTCGCGGATCCATGAATGCAAATTCTGTATACTCCTTAATGGTCCTGCGAGGTCGTGAGCCGCTAAATTACTAAACTCTCGCAACTGTCGGTTGGCGTCTCTTAGTTCGTTCGATGTGCGTTCAGCCTCTTCTTTCTTTTTAGTAAGAACCGTTACGTCCGCAGACAGGATGGCCATATCGCCGGAAGGTAGCATCATATAGCTGCTTCTTAAAATACGACCGTCTACAGTTTCTCCAAAGATGCTTGTGGACTCTGCTTCTTTAAGTAAATCAACGACTTGTCTTGCTGTTTCCAGTTCTTCTTCATGGGAAGATGAAACCTCCGAGCAAGCATTTGCACTACTTAAGTCGATCACCTGCCCCAGATGGTCGCCGTTCCTCAATGCTTGAACCTCTTTTGGAAAGGCCGCCGAATATGCGGCATTCCACCAAATCGGCTTCAACCCTTCATCCGAGAGCAAAACCGCGACACCAGCCGAATTCAATGAATCCTGAAGAAGCTCAGCAAGATTACCTTGACCTCGATGGAGTCTCTGCCCTCGATAAAGTGACCAACCTCCGAAAGCGAGTGCCAATAGAACGGCCAAACCGGAAAAAACCAATAAGATGCCTTCACGAGGCGTCAACGGATTTCGTCCGGGCGCGAACCAGCTTGAACGCAATGCCGACACATTCCCATTTGCTGTCGCCAGATCTATTGCAATGTCCAATTCGCGCGCAAAATTTGACATACGAGCATCGATCAGGAACCCCGCAGACGCACTCCCAAGGGAGACAGGCGCCCGAACGACACGATCACCCAGCTCGGCAAGTTTGACTGTATGAAGGATAGTCTCCTCCGGCGCGACAACGGCATCAACTTGACCCTTTAGCAATGGCAGAATTAGGTCTGCTCCGCTTTCCAAAGGAATTGGTATTGCCCCGTCGATCCTTTGCACAAGTGCGCTGGCCTGGGACCCATCAGATACACCAACGCGCAATCCTGAAAGTCCCGATGCACCAGAGATGCGCGGTCCTTTGCTCAAAGTAAAAACAGTGAAGTTGAACGTGTGAACCGGCTGCGAAAACAGTCCGAAAGCCTGACGCTCTGGAGAAATGCTCAGTGGTGTTGTGGCATCGATGGCACCACCAGAAAGGCTTTCGAGCATTTGCGATGGATTGTCATGCGGAACGAATCTAATCGAAAAGCCTTGGGGCTCGAGTACAATTCGGATCAAGTCGATCATGTATCCTTCAGCAACTCCGCTTGTATTCGTCCATGCGTAAGGCGGAAACTGCGTGTAGCCGAATCTCAGTGTGGATGCGTCTCGAGGAACATCTTTGGAACAACTTTCGCCCGCACAATCTGTCTGTGCGAGGTTGATTGAAGGCGCTGTCACGGCCAGAACAATTGTTAAGATAAAAGCGCGAAAAATTCTTTTTCTTGCATTCGGCATTTTGGGATCTCCATTCCGAGACCCCTCGCATGGCATCAATTGCCTAAAGCTTGCTGAATCCGATCATTGAAGCCTCCAAAATCTAGGTGAAATTTTCGAGTTCGAAATCGCTAGTGTGTGTAGTCATGGCGCCTGTTGTTGGTCACTCGCCTAACAGGGCTCTATCAAATGGATACTTCGTCAGGTTCTCATATCCGTCTGCCGTCACCAGCACTTGATCTTCAAGCTTTATTGAAAAATCACCGCCGACTTCCCCGACGAGAACTTCGACGCAAAGCGTCATCCCCTCTTCCAGTTCATAGTCGAACGCGCCGGGAACCATTTTATCTGGATAGGATATGTGCGGCCACTCATCACAGAGACCTACGCCATGCATCAGGCAGCTATACTTCTGATCTTGATATTTTTCATGAAGCCGATGGGTATTGCGGCTCAGATCTTCAAACCTCACGCCTGGCTTGATCATCTCCATGTTAGTTTGGATGTGCTCGACCGAATGCAGCATAGCATCGATCATATCCTGACGCGGCTTTTGATCACCGATCCACCACGTTCGAGAGATATCCACGCAAATCCCGTAGCTTCCAACCAAGTCGGTGTCGAATGCTATGATCTCGTTGTTTTGTGTAATCCGTGGGCCGCACTCTTGAAACCATGGGTTCGTGCGCTGCCCAGAAGCTAGAAGTCGCGTCTCAATCCACTCACCGCCACGTTTGATGTTCTCAGCATGAAGAACCGCCCAGATGTCGTCTTCTGTTGTTTGACCATTGGGCACCTCGCGCCTGGCAAATGCCTCCATCTCGTGCATGGATGCTTCGCACGCATGGGACGCGCATCGCATTGCCTTAATTTCGTCTGGGCCTTTAACCGAACGAGATTTTTCCGTCACCTCCTCACCGTCCGTCACATCAAATCCTGCATCGACGAGCGCTCGGTAGCCGTGGATCATGATCTTATCGACAGCCAAGCGATTGTTACCGCCGCCATGCTCACGGATGAGGTCCTTCACATCGGAAACAAAGGCTTCCGCCGCAGCTTCCGACTTATCGCCCACCGTGAAGTAAAACATCGAAGCGCCCGACCGCACTTCTCTGACTAGCGGATTGAAGCTGCTAAGAAATGGCGAGTTCTTGTAGTCCCAGATCACCATATAGCCATCGGCGCACAGTAGAACTGCTCGAAATGGGTTGTGAGTGTTCCACAGCTGCATATTGGTCGTGTCGGTTGCATAGCGAATGTTCAGTGGATCGAACATTAATAGTCCGCCGTAGCCACGCTCAACGATATGCGCTGTCAGACGCTTCCACCTAAACGATCTCATTTTAGCGAGGTTCGGCAATTCAAGCCCCGCCTGAGCCCACTCGCCGAAGGCGAGCTTGGTCGGCCCAATCTCAATCCGATCACCATCATTTGGCGTGCCATCACCAAGGGTGGAGCCGCGCGATGGGTCGATCTTTCGCGTGTCGCTGAAATGCTGGTTCATGATAGCCTCCCTTAGGGCAAGGGTCCGTCGTACAGCAGCAGCCGTCCTACAGAAAAGCGACACGGGACGACGGCGTCTGCGACATTCTCTGGAGAGTGGTGGCCAATCGCGTTAACTCTCGACAATGAAATATGAATGCTCTCAAAAACGACTCCCCATCGCACCATGGGTGCGTCCGCACACTTGGCGAATGCCGGGTACGCAGCCCTTAGGTGACCAACTTTGGCTCGATGTCGACGAGGCCTTTTCAGAGCAGATGGCAATTCGGGATGAACTGATCCGTGACCGCTTGGGGGACGTCCATGCAATCCTCGAAAACGGAATAGAACCGGCAAAGGAGTGTCTCAAAGAAGTCCTTGAGGCGCTCGGCGGAAACTCTTTCTACAACATCCACGACGAACTTGTTGTACGACCCGACGGTGAAGAGATTTCAATAGATTGGGGACGCCCACTCAAGACTTTAGGCAGGTTGGTTCAAGAGGATTTTTGCATCCTGCAGCCTAGTGAGGATGGGCACAAATTGGTGGGGGCTGTTTTGTGCTTTCCTGCGAGTTGGACTCTCTCAGAGAAAATTGGCAAGCCAATGGTCCGTATCCATGAGCCCGTTTCAGAGTATGACGCAGCGGTCGCTCAACGCGTCCAAAGATTGTTCGACATGGTTCACCCGGATCGTCCCATGTTGCGCGCCAACGCGTTCGCATATGACCACGCAAAGCTCTTCACACCAAAACGCGAGGCTGATCCGCCAAGGAAACTGGTCGGCGAGCCACGATATATCCGCTCTGAGAAGCAGGTCATAAAGAAACTGCCCCTGACTGGCGCGGTCGTGTTCTCTATCCACACCTACGTCGTACCGATTGACAGTCTGACGGCCAACCAAACCAAAGATCTTGAACTGGTCTTCAAGAAGTCAGGGATAACCTAGAGAAAGCCCAGGAAGTTCTCTCCGCCAGGTGTTTGAGCAAGAGCAATGCCCATTCCCGTCAACGCAATGACATGTGCTGTCGTGCGCAAGTTTGCGCCAAAGAGAATGTTAAAGAACAAGAGACCAAGACCAATCGGCAAGGCCATTACAATCACAATCAGGTTCATAACATAGACGGTTGCCCGCGCAGTGAATGTCCTATTTTCACTGCTGTCACGTTCGAACACATCTTCCATTTCAGATCGATGTGAGAGTGGAATTGAGTTTGAAGCAAGAATCTGCCGCGTCGTTTTGATGATATCTTCCTCGGGCGGTTCCAAATCAGGCAGCGAGTCTTTTGGGGTCCAAAAATCTTCTAGTGGATCGGACGTCTCTTGCTTCGATTCCACTCTAGATATCTTTAAGCCTGCAATTTTGTGAATCTTTCTCATTTTTCTAAAGCGCAAATGCGCTCCCTCACTGATTTGCTCACGAACAAAGCTGAGAAGATTTTGAGGTTTGATTGTGGACAGAATGGGGCAGGACTTGGGCATACGCAGCGAATTTGAGAATTCGAGCAATTACTCGCCGATTGAAGCGATCCCACCGGAATCCTCCTGCAGAAACGGCGTATGTGAGTCTTCCATGTAACGATCAATTTGAATTTTTATGTCCAACTATCTTGGCTGAACGAAACAATTCGATACTGTGATTTCATGCGTGACACGCGCTTTTGCATACATAAACAAGAGGTCCAGTCAGTATGGCAGGGAAGTTTGAAGTCTATAAAGACAAGGGAGGCGAATTTCGCTTTCGCCTGAAGGCGGGAAATGGCCAGACGATTCTCGCAAGCGAAGGGTACAAGCGGAAACCAAGTTGCATGAACGGAATTGAATCCGTCCGTAAGAATTCCGCGAACGACGCCCGTTTTGAGCGAAAAACATCTAAATCTGGCAAGCCGATGTTTAACCTCAAGGCTGCCAACGGCCAGGTCATTGGTACGTCTGAGCTATATGAAAGCAATTCAGCCTGCGAAAACGGCATCAAGTCGGTTGCCAAGAATGCGCCTGACGCAAAACTTGACGATCAAACCGCTTAAAGTCGTTTCTCTATGAGACTTAGGCCTCGCCAATTTGGCGGGGCCTTTTTCATAGCTGGATAATCGATGCTTCACCTTGTTGGCGAGCGAGTTGCGCCGCGACAGACGCCACAGCCAAGTCTTGCAGGCCCACACCAGTTCCATCAAACACTGTGATCTGCTCAGAATTAGCTCTCCCAATATGGTCGCCATTTATGACCTCTCCTATCGGGACGATGTCCGTTTCTCCCAGAAGACCAGCAGCTACCGCGTGCTGGGTCTCTCCGATTGAGACAGACTGGGCAATCTCGTCTGCAAATACCTGAGCGGTTGAGAAGATAGCTGGATCAATCTCCTGCTTGCCTTTCGTATCGGTCCCCATGCAGGCGATGTGCGTGCCTGGCTTGATCCACTCCTTCTTGAGCAGTGGTTCAAACGCTGAGGTAATCGTAATGATAACGTCCGCTTCGGCACAAAGGGCTTCACGATCAACAGCTTCAAAGCCTAACCCAATTTCATTCGCAACAGCTTCAAGATTTGGAAGCATTTCGGGATGAGGGTTCCACGCGACCACTTTTTCGAAGTCCCGCTGTTCGGCTGCGGCACGTAACTGAAACTGAGATTGATGCCCAGCACCGACCATGCCCAAGACCTTAGAGTCTTGCCGCGATAGGTGCGCGATAGACACTGAAGATGACGCAGCCGTGCGTACAGCCGTCAGATAGTTTCCACCCACCAAAGCGGAAAGACG
>CAYPVG010000055.1:0-5236 GCA_964414085.1 uncultured Boseongicola sp.
GTTAATGACCACCTAAACCGTCGTGCGGTGCACAGGAGTATTTCAGCATGTCGAAGATCAAGGTCGAAAACCCCGTCGTAGAACTGGACGGCGACGAGATGACCCGCATTATGTGGGACTTTATTAAACAAAAACTTATCCTGCCGTACCTCGACATTGATCTGCTCTACTACGACCTGAGCATCGAAGAGCGTGACCGTACTGAAGACCAGATCACCATCGACGCGGCGGAGAAGATCAAAGAGGTCGGTGTCGGTGTGAAATGCGCCACCATCACCGCTGATGAAGGCCGTGTTGAAGAATTTGGCCTGAAGAAGATGTGGCGCAGCCCGAACGGAACAATCCGCAACATTCTGGGCGGTGTTGTTTTCCGCGCGCCCATCATCTGTAAAAACGTACCCCGTCTTGTGCCGGGTTGGACGCAGCCAATTGTCATCGGCCGTCATGCCTTTGGAGACCAGTACAAAGCCACTGACATGAAGTTCCCCGGCCCAGGCACACTGTCGATGA
The DNA here is from genome assembly GCA_964414085.1 of uncultured Boseongicola sp. Classification (GTDB taxonomy): domain Bacteria; phylum Pseudomonadota; class Alphaproteobacteria; order Rhodobacterales; family Rhodobacteraceae; genus Boseongicola. The sequence continues at coordinate 511 of CAYPVG010000055.1, forward strand.
AATTTGTTGGCGAGGACGGCGAAGTCATCGAGCACGAGGTGTATCAGGCACCGTCTTCCGGCGTTTACATGGGCATGTACAACCTCGACCAATCGATCATCGACTTCGCGCGTGCGACTTTCAATTACGGGCTTTCGCTTGGCTGGCCAGTCTACCTGTCGACGAAAAACACCATTCTGAAGCAGTACGATGGTCAGTTCATGATCCTGTTCCAGAAGGTGTTCGATGAAGAGTTCGCAGACCAGTTCAAAGAAGCGGGCATCTATTACGAGCACCGCCTTATCGACGACATGGTGGCCTCTGCAATGAAGTGGTCTGGCGGGTTCGTTTGGGCGTGTAAGAATTACGACGGGGACGTGCAGTCTGACACGGTCGCTCAAGGGTTCGGCAGCTTGGGACTGATGACGTCGATCCTGATGACGCCCGATGGAAAGATAGTGGAATCTGAGGCCGCGCACGGCACTGTGACGAGACACTATCGCCAGCACCAAAAAGGCGAAGCGACATCGACCAACTCGATCGCGTCGATCTATGCCTGGACAGGCGGATTGAAGCACCGCGCCAAGCTCGACGACAATGAACAGCTTATGAATTTCGCGGAGACGCTTGAGCGTGTGATTGTTGAAACCGTTGAGAGCGGCTTCATGACGAAAGACCTCGCACTTCTTGTCGGCCCTGATCAGAGATGGCTCACAACCACAGGCTTCCTTGAAAAAATCGATGAGAACTTACAAGCCGCGTTGAGCTGACTTTATCGCATTGAGATCACAGGGTCTCGGCAAAGGTTGCGCACTGCCTTTCTTGCGCCCGAATGAACGGCAATGGTGAGGCATGTTTTGGCGTGCGCTTGCTATTCTCATTGTTGTCGGTTCGGTGTCAGTCGGGCTTACGCTTTATTTCGGCCAGGATGTGCTAGTCGCGCTTGGCTTGATCCTTGTGCAACTCAAGGTGCTGGCCAAGAAGCTTGTGTCTGTCGAACTTCCAGCTGTTCTGTCCTGGTTAAAGACCGAAACATCCGCCTTTTTCCGCATTGAGCTTATCAAAAAATGGATGATGACCACTGCGCTGCCGCTTTTGATTGGTAAAGCGATGCTGCGCAAATTCGATGCATGGGTCGGGCGCTATCGGGAGGCTCTTAGTCGCCAGTATGCGTCGCTTATGGGTTGGTACGACGGCTTGGCGACCCACGAGAAAGTCGTGGCAACTCTGATCGTGGTATTTGCCATGTTGGGTCTATCGGTTTCGTCCGTGGGTCTTTGGCTCATCCTTTTCTCTGTGAAGCTCCCGTTTTGGCTGGTGGCGGCATTTACGTCACTTGGGAAAATGACCTTGGCCACCTTGCAAAAGATGGCGTTCAAGGCCTTCGCTTTTTTCCAACTTGGCTGGCTCTGGAGAATGGTTCGGCGGCGGCTACCTGAGGGTTATCACGAGCGAAAACGAAAGCTGGATTTCCGCGTTGCACGAGCAGTCGTTCGGAGACGACGCTTAACTGTGAAGCAACTGGCGGACCGAAAAGACAGTCTGTCGCTGCGTTGGGCGGTATTTCGTGAAGGTCGCCGTCAGCGGCGGGAGCGCTGACCACTAGTTGGCCGACGAGAACCCTGCCGTTCCTACAAAGCGTGTCGACTCGCCGGCACCTGGCGGATCGACAGTCTCGTCAAAGCCGATGACACCACTGATCTCGGCGCCATTCTCACCATAGAAAACCCCGGCCAAACTGGAGGCGGATACACAACTCGCTCCTGCACCGCAAAGAGTGTCAGGGCTGGCCACGAAACCGTTCCCAAGAATATCTGCGTCGAGGAAGAACATGCTGTATGCCTCGTCGCCAGCAGCTTTAAAGAACGTTCCGGTCATGTAGCCGGAGATTTGGCTTTCGTCGAAATCGACTTCTAGCAAGATGCCACCGTTCGTTCTGAGCTCGTTGTCCAGAATATTCCCGTCCATGTCGGTGAGCTGGCCATAACCGTAGTAGGAGCCAGAGTAATCGACCGAGCCAGAGAGCGCGGCAATCTCTGAGGGATCGGTTTGATGACCAAATGCGAAGAAGCCTTCCGTTTCTTCTGTGGCACCCAACAAGACAGGGTTGAAAGCTGCCTGGCTGTAAACTCCTGCCGTGCCAGAATGCACCAACGTTTCGTTAAGGTAGCTCCGGTAAATCTGGCCGTTACTATGCATGGCGCGACGATCTGAAAACACCAACGTCTCGCCATCGAGCGTCAGCGTCATGTCTTGGTCGCTCCTGTCGGTGAAGCCGACAACCAAAGTGGCAAATTCGTCCGAGATTTCTAAACTCAAAGCATCGGTATCGGGATCCCGAATGTAACGAACGAGTTTGACTTCCATGGTTTCGCCTTCGACATCCGACACGTCGACCGTATCGTCGGCATAGACCAAGGCGTTAGACGCGGGGGCGTCCAGATCATCAGAGGAGCCAAAGTACAGGCCCAGGTCTGTCGGGCGCGACTCGTAAGTCACACCGCCGCAACCTGCGAGCGCAAGCACCGCTAACCCATTGAAAAGGTGTCTAAGTCCCACACCGACCCCAATATCTCTGCACGGCAAAATAACCGTCGCAGTGAAGGAGTATCCGAACAATTTGAGGGAAATGTGGCGGAAATTGCGTCCAATTTGTACCGGCGAGGAACCGCCGACGTGTCAATCCTCGCGCGCCAGCCGCACCACCTCGGCTGTGGAATCCGGCGCGAGTTCTTCGAAGTCGAAATTGTCCAGCTTTGAGGCGCGTTTCCCGGCCCTTTCAGCAGCTGTACCGATGCCTTCAAGGTCGGCCCGCGCCTGATTGAAATGTGTGTCCAGCTTTTGCACACGTTCCACCACAAGCTCGACATCGCGATGCAGCAGTCGGAGCGCCTTGCGAATGGACCCCGCCTGTTCGCGCATGCGCGCGTCTTTCAGAATGGCGCGCATCGTATTGAGGGTGGCCATGCAGGTGGTCGGGGATACGATCCAGACCCGCGCATTGAACCCCTCGCGTACAACTTCCGAGAAATTTGCGTGAAGTTCAGCATAGACGGCTTCTGAAGGCAGGAACATCAATGCGCCATCAGCGGTTTCACCTTCGATGATGTAGCGCTCGGCGATAGCCTTGATGTGAGCGCGCACCGCAGTGCGAAGGGCGCGACCGGCTTCCGTCGCATCGCGGTCGGTTTCCGCGTTTCTGAGCGTCTCGTAAGCTTCCAGCGGAAACTTGGAATCGATCACTATAGGTCCCGGCGGGTTGGGAAGGTGGATCAGACAGTCCGCACGCTTGCCATTCGAAAGTGTCGCCTGAAGTGAATAGCTGTCGCTCGGTAAGGCCTTTGATACAATGTCATTCAGCTGGATTTCCCCGAATGCACCGCGCGTTTGCTTATTCGACAATATGTCCTGAAGGGTCAGAACGTCGCCGGACAGTTTTTCGATATTGGCTTGGGCTTTATCAATGGTTTCAAGGCGTTGCTGCAGCTCACCAAGAGACCTAGCAGTTCGCGTTGCCGATCCCTGCAAGTTGTCGTTCATCTTGGTCGAAACCTCGGCCAGACGCTGCTCCATCAGCTTGAGCATGTTGGCCTGACTGGCCGCTTGTGCCTCGCTCACATGGGTGAGCCCACCAGAAAGCTGGTGTTGACCGTCCGAGAGGCTTTGCACACGCTGACCCAAAACGTCGAGGTTCTGGGCGAGTGGCCCGATCATCGTGCTCGACTGCCCTGCTCGGCGCGCAATCACGAATAGCAAGACAAGGATGACGATGAGCGACAGCCCACCAATCAGAGCCAACAAGACTGCTGGATCGGTTAGAGATATCACCTGATCGCCGATCTGTATCATCGCCGCCCAAACAGTTTTTCAATATCTGAGAGCTTCAATTCCACGTATGTCGGGCGACCATGGTTGCACTGTCCAGAATGAGGAGTGGCCTCCATCTCGCGCAGGAGCGCGTTCATCTCCTCGGCCCGCATTTGCCGACCGGATCGCACCGAGCCGTGGCATGCGACACGGCTCAAGATTGCGTCAAGGCGCGATTGCAGCGCAGTGCTATCATCAACATCCTGAAGTTCATCGAGGATGTCTTTCAGCAGCCCTTCCGCATCAACCTGGCCTAGTATTGCTGGCGTTTCGCGTACAGCTATCGCCCCATTCCCGAAGGGTTCGATCCCTAATCCGAGCTTTGCCAAGTCGTCCGAAAGCTCAAGAAGCCGCGCTGCATCGGTACCCAGTTCCACAATTTCCGGCACGAGTAGCGCCTGTGCTGCGACGCCGTTCTCGGCCATTTGCGTTTTGAGCTTTTCATAGACCAACCGCTCGTGGGCGGCATGCTGGTCAACGATGACGATCCCATCTTCAGTTTGCGCAATCACGTAATTCGCGTGGACTTGGGCGCGCGCTGCGCCAAGCGGGAGTGTTTCCTGCTTAGCTACCTCCTCGGTTATTTCTGTCCGCGCGGAGGCATGCTCAAAGGATTGAAACGTATCGCCAAACCCTTGGTCACGTCGAGTTTGGACTGCCGGAGCAGACCTGCGGTCCATTTGATAGACTCTGGGTTTGTCTGGAAAGGTCTGAAAGGCACCAAGCGTTTCGTCCGCCACCGTGGTTGACGCCCTGTGGCCCGCCTCTGCCAGCGCGTGTCGCAAGCCAGACACGATCAATCCACGCGCTGCGCTGGGATCACGGAACCGAACTTCGGATTTCGCGGGATGAACATTTACGTCGACGCGCTCGGGATCGC
>CAYPVG010000056.1:0-4857 GCA_964414085.1 uncultured Boseongicola sp.
TAGTTCAGACCGAGACGCCCACCGTCTACATAGATAGTCTCGCCTGTGACGTAGCTAGACTTCTTGGAGCAAAGGAAGGCAACAACGTCGCCGATTTCCCGTGCGGTACCAGGCCTCCCCAAAGGTGTGCGTGACATGGCCACTTTGAGCGCCTCTGGGTTTGCGTTCACGCCTGCCATCATCTCGGTATCGATGGAGCCCGGTCCGACGGCATTAACGCGGATATTGTTCTTGGCGAGGGACAGCGCCGCCACCTTGGTAAGTTGCATGACACCGCCTTTTGAGGCGCAGTAGGCAGGGATTGCTGGGATGGCGACCTGCGCATTGATCGACGACATATTGACGATCGCGCCTTCGATCCCCTTGTCGACCATTGTTTTAGCAGCCCTTTGCATGGCGACGAAAACCCCACGAAGGTTCAGCCCAAGTACAGTGTCGAAGCTTTCAAGATCGTAGCTTAGAAAATCGCCTGGCATGGCGATGCCGGCGTTGTTGACCAGCGCGGAGACCGGTCCGTGTTCGGCTTCGATCGTGTCGAACAAACCATTGATCGCGTCGGCGTCGCCGAAATCACAGACATAACCTACACCGCCAAGCTTTTCGGCCGTGTCAACGACGCCATCCTTGATATCCGCAAGGATCACTTTGAAGCCGTCTTCTGCCAGCGCTTCTGCGCAGGCCAAGCCGATGCCCTGAGCCGCGCCAGAGATGAGTGCAATTGGTTTGTCAGTCATTTTCGTTGTCCTGTCCGTAGTCGGATTTTGCTTGTTCTTCTGTGATCAGCTCTGCGTCGAGGTCCATGGTGACCAGCGCCGGGTCGCGATCTTTCGGTGAACCATATCCACCGCCGCCGGGCAGGCTCAGTTTGAGCCTTTGACCATTCCTGATCAACTGCCGACCTTTGGATCGAAGCTTAGTCCCGTCTGCAAGTTCGACACGCCCCTCTCCCCCAGGCAGTCCGCCGTCTCGGCCGCGAGCGGGATTTTTGACGCGGTCGAACATGGCGTTGAAGTAGAAGTCATAGCCGTCGCGGGCTTCGATTTCGATGGTTTGGCCCAAACCACCCCTTTGCGCGCCTGCACCGCCGGAGCCTTGGCGGAGGTCTTTGCGCCAAACTGTGATGGGGCCGACGTGTTCGGTGGCTTCGACGCTCATTGTCGATACGCCGGAGGGGAATGCGGTTGCCGAAAGACCGTCGAGCGTTGGTCGCGCGCCGGTTCCGCCGGAGTTGAACATCAAGACCTCGTGGTCGGGCAAGTTGCGGCTTGGGTCACTGGCACGGGTCGAGATTTGGATGTTCCAAAGTGCGGATGCGCCTTCGGCCGGCACTGTGTTTGGCAGCGCCTTGTGCAGCGCCCCGAGAACGACGTCAGGCACGAGATGCCCCATGACGTGCCGAACCGACACAGGCGCGGGCCGCTTGGCCGCCAGAATGCATCCTTCAGGTGCTGTAATGCGAAATGGCTCAAGTGAGCCGGTGTTGTTCGGCACTTCCGGCGCAATCGCGCACTTAAGGCCGTAGCAAGCATAGGCCCGGGTGTAGACCTCGGGACAGTTCACACCAAAGCGACTGGATCTGCTGGTACCGTCAAAATCTGCAAGGAGTGTGTCACCACTGATGTCCAGGCGCACGGCCATAAGGACAGGTTCTTCGTAGCCATCGACAGACATTGTGTTCTCGAAAGTACCGTCCGGCACCGCTGCAATCGCGGCGTGCGTGGCTTTGCGGCTGGTTTCAAAAATGAAGTTGGACAACCCATCGATATCATCGATGTCAAACTCGTCCAGCATCGACTGCAGGCGGCGTTCGCCAGCCTCGTTGCAGGCGGCAAGGGAATAAATGTCGCCCACAGTCTGATCGGGGGTTCGAACGTTCGCGCGGATCATGCGGACGAGGTCTTTGGATACCGTCCCACGTTCCGCAAACTTCATGATCGGGATGAGCAGTCCTTCTTCATAAACTTCGTTGCCGTCGGGCCCGAAGCCACGTCCACCGACATCGACAACGTGAGCTGTGCAGGCAAAAAATCCGATGTGGGTGCCCTTGCGAAACACTGGTGAGACAACGGTGATGTCGTGAAGGTGGCCGGTGCCCATCCAAGGATCGTTCGTGATTAGAACATCGCCTTCGAACATGTCTTGCGCGCCTATTTCACGAACAAAGTGAGTCACGCTTTCGGCCATCGCGTTGACGTGGCCCGGTGTTCCGGTGACGGCCTGAGCGATCATGCGCCCCTGTCGGTCGAAAAGGCCTGCGGAAAGATCGCCTGCCTCGCGGACGGACGTTGAGAACGCGGTACGGATCAACGTCGTTGCCTGTTCTTCGACGACGGCAATCAGACGGTTCCACATAATCTGGAAATCGATGCTGGTTGGTTCGGTCATGACGCGACCTCCTTGCGAGACAGAAGAAGACTTCCGTCGCTCTGCCCGGTCGCTCGAAATGCCGATGTCACGATGGTGGTCGTTTCCTGCTCGGTAATGACGGCTGGGCCGTCGATAAACACGCCCGGTGAAAGGGTTTCCCGGGCGACTTCGTCGGCCTCGACCATGCTGCGGCGACTGGCATCATAGAACATACGTTTTCTGATCGGCGGTGCAGAAGCGGCGCCTTCATTTCTTGAGACTTTTTGAACCGGAGGCAAAATAGTCGCGACGGTAAGAGACCAATTCGTAATCTCGCAGGCGAGGCCATCAATGATACGTCCGAACAGAGTACGATAAGCGTCCTCAAAGGCCGTCAGGATCATGGTCTCATCGCCTTTAGCGAACGTTTTGTGCGGGAGCGTGACCGGTATCTCCCATCCCTGCCCTGAGTAACGCATGAAGACCGTAAGCTCGGTGCGCGTTTCGGCGCTGGCCGCTCCAGCGCGTACGAATGTCGACGCTTCCTCTTCCAGCTCGGCCAGAAGAGAGTTGATGCTTTCAGGGTTGAAATCAGCAAGCCTTTGGAAGTGTCCCCGCGTGGCCTCGTAGCTGAATGGCGCTTTCAAGAAACCGATTGCTGAACCAACGCCTGCGCCCGGTGGGATCAGAAGTTCCTTAATTCCCAGTTTTTCACACAGCCTGCAGGCATGGAGCGGTGCGCCACCACCAAATCCGATCATTGTGAAATGCTCGATGTCACTTCCGTTTTCGACCGTGTGAACCCGCGCGGCATTGGCCATGTTTTCGTCGACCATTTCGGTCACGCCGAAGGCTGCGTCCTGAGTTTGAAGGCCCGTCGACGCTGTCAGGCGGGAAACAACGGCTTTCTCGGACAATTCAGGCGAGAGAGGGATGGCGCCCCCTGCAAAGTTTTCAGGGTCCAAGCGACCGAGGAGCAGATTGCTGTCTGTAACTGTGGGCTCATCTCCACCTTGCTGGTAGCACGCAGGCCCCGGCTCGGAACCGGCTGACTGTGGACCAACTTGAATGCGGCCCATGCTGTCGATGGACGCAATGGACCCGCCTCCAGCCCCGATTTCCACCATTTCGACAACGGGTGTCGAGACAAGCATGCCAGAGCCCTTTTTGAAGCGGTATGTTCGGGCAACTTCGAACGTGTTCGCGGTCTTCGGACTGCCGGCTTCCACTAGGCAGATCTTGGCGGTGGTGCCGCCCATGTCAAAGCTTAGGGCCTTCTCGATGTTGTGAGCACGCGCGAAGTCTGCGGCGTAGATGGCGCCGCCGGCGGGACCAGATTCAAGAAGGCGAACAGGCTGTTCGACAGCTGTCTCTACGGAGATCAAACCACCACCCGAATGGAGCATCAGGACAGGGGCGGAGACACCTGCCTCACGGAGACGCCGAACGAGCCGACCGAGGTAATCCGCAACTTGTGGCTGGACATAGGCATTGGCGATGACCGTGTTGAAACGCGGCAGCTCGCGCATTTGCGGCGAGATGACGGAAGAGATCGAGATCGACATGTCGGGCGCCAGTGCGCGGATCGCGCCTGCCATTTGCACTTCGTGCGTATCGTTGGCGTAGGCATGGATTAGACCAATGGCCACAGCCTCGTACCCGCCATCGACCACTCTCTTTGCCATCTCGGCAACTTCATCAGCGTCCAAAGAAAGTAGGACTTCGCCTTCCGGGCCCATACGCTCGTTCAGGGTCAGACGATCACGGCGCGGGACCAGTGGCGTCGGAAGCGTGAGGTTCAGGTCGTATTGCTCGAAACGGTTTTCCGAGCGCATCTCAATGACGTCGCGAAAGCCTTCGGTGGTGATAAACGCCAGTTTTGCGCCGCGCCTTTCAATCAGCGCATTCGTCACGAGTGTTGTTCCGTGGATGACTTGCTCGATCGCCGACAGCGGAAGACCTGCCATGTCAGCAGCCTTTTGGATGCCCTCCATGATAGCCTGTTCAGGCTGAGCGTAGCTTGTCAGAACTTTGCACGTGAAGAGGCCACCGGGGTGGCTCAACGCCACATCCGTGAATGTACCTCCGATATCAACGCCAACGCGGACCGAGCTTTGCGACATGGGGTTAGAGACTTTTCAATATTTGATTTGCCGTGAAGGCAGTTTGATAGAGACGTGACATGACCGGTGCAGACCGAACCTTTGTTATATCTGTGATTGGGAGGGGCAGATCGGCAGGATCAGCGCCGGTCAGCAGTCCGGCCATCGCCTCTCCGAACAATGTGCCGGTGGTGATCCCTCGCCCATTATAGCCGATGGTCGTGTAGAGGCCATCATCGAGGTTGTAGATACGCGGCAGATGGTCAGGCGTCATAGCGATCTTGCCATGCCAAGCTTTTTCGAAAGTGACTGGACCGAGGTCTGGGAAAAGCCGCTTGAGCTGCTTTCGTGCCCAGCGATGAGATAGCCCTTCGCCTACAGTCCCTACAACTGTGCCCATCGAACCAAT
>CAYPVG010000057.1:0-6050 GCA_964414085.1 uncultured Boseongicola sp.
TGGCCGCTGCTTGGGATTGCGATGGTGATCCTTGTCAGCTCCACTGTCGTGCCAGTTGTCGTGTTGACGGCGTCCAGCTTTGCGCCGTCTTCCGCCAATCTTTTTTCTAACTGGACGCTGCACTATTGGGTCGGGCAAAGCAATCCGTCCTTCGCGCAAGGTATTCCCGGCATCGCATATAATCAGGACATTGTCCGGGCGTTGACCGTGACTCTTGGACTTGGTCTGGCTGTGGCCTTCACAGGGATGTTTGTTGGGCTTCTGGCCTCATACACGACAGCTCGGTACCGCGACGGATGGGCCTCGGCTGCGATCACCCAGATCAGCTTTTTGCCGCTCCTTGTGCCCGGCATCGCATTTGGAGCCGCCTACATCGCCTACCTGGGCGCGCCCATTGGGCCACTCCCGGCGCTTTACGGAACATTCGCGCTTTTGGTCATCGCGGGAACGGCATATCTCCTTCCGTTTTCCGTCCAAACCGGCCGCGCCGTCATTCAACAGGTTGGTGGGGAGTTGGAGGAGAGCGCGCGGATCACCGGCGCCAGTTTTGCCCGCAGGCTATTTGCGATCACAGTACCCTTGGCTATTCGTGGGTTGGCTGCTGGTGGCATCCTGATTTTCGTCAAGATCGTCCGCGATCTGTCACTGGTTGTGCTGCTCTTCACGCCGACGATGCCGGTACTGTCAGTCGTAGCCTATCGCTATGCCTCCGAAGGTTTTGGTCAATTCGCCAACGCCATAACAGTTGTCATTCTCTTTATCTCAATCGCGGCGTCGCTGATCGCAAACCGCCTGCAATCCAAATCTCAGCCGTGGCTGCAGAACTAGAAAGATCCTATGCTGGAAATCCGCAATCTCACAAAACGCTTTGGAGAATTTGAGGCAGTCAGGGACGTCTCGATCTCGGTTCCTGATGGTGCGTTTCTCGTCCTACTCGGACCCTCCGGCTGCGGCAAGACAACGCTACTCAGGATGCTCGCCGGTCTGGAATTGCCATCGGCAGGCCAGATCGTGTTCGGGGGCGAAGCGGTCTCAGATGGTGACCGCAATTGGGCCGTCGATCCGGCCAAACGTAATTCGGGTCTCGTCTTCCAGTCCTATGCACTTTGGCCGCACATGTCGGTGCGCGGCAACGTTGAGTGGCCGCTGAAGGTCATGCAAATGCCTAAAGCTGAACGCGCTGCACGCGTGGCAGAAGTTCTGACGCTACTGGACATCGGTCAACTGGCCGACCGCTACCCGAACGAAATCTCAGGTGGCCAGCAACAGCGAGTTGCCATTGCACGTACCATCGCGCCCAAGCCATCCGTTCTTTTGTTCGACGAACCGCTTTCCAACCTTGATGCCAAGCTGAGGGTCGAAATGCGCACCGAACTCATGCGGCTGCACCGTGCAACCGGAGCGACAACTGTTTATGTCACCCACGACCAGATTGAGGCCATGACCATGGCGACCCATGTGGCCGTAATGAACCAAGGTCGGGTCCAGCAATTCGGCACTCCCGCAGAACTGGTGAACCGTCCTGAAACCGCGTTTGTTGCAACCTTTGTCGGCACCCCGCCCAACAACATGATACCCGTTCTGAAAAACGGGGTCGGCTATACAGTTGGCGGTCGGCACATGAATGTCACTCCACCCGCTGACGACTGCCTCGCTATGTACCGGGCCGAGACGTTGTCGCTGTGCGAACGTGAAGGAGAGACGACGCTGCCGATGGAGTTGGTCGAAACCAGCGCCATCGCGGGGCGTACAATGGTAACTGGCTTGCGCGATGGGCTGCGTTTGACTGCAATCGTCAACCAGCCGCCCGCTGCGCGCATTGGCGAGACTATCCAGTTTTGCCTACCGGACTCCCCAGATTGTTGGTTTGGCCCCGACGGCGAAAGGATTGGTTGATGCGATTGTTGCTGGTTCGGCACGGGCAGTCAGAATGGAATGCGGCGCGACGCCTTCAGGGGCAGGCAGACGTTGGGTTATCCGAACTGGGGAAAGCCCAAGCCGACGCGCTGCGGCCTGTGATTGAAGAAATCGGCCACTGCCGTGCGATCTCGTCCGACCTTGCCCGCGTACGAGATACCGCTCTTCGCATCGGAGCCGACAAATTGAAGTTCACCCAGGAACTGCGAGAAATTGATGTGGGTGACTGGACGGGTCGGACAATCGAGGACATTCGCGCTGAAGATGAAGGAGCTTACCAAGGATGGCGGGCCGGCACTTCCGCGCCACCTGCAGGTGAAGCATGGTCAGATTTCGCTAACCGAGTCGCGGGCGTGATCGAGAAGGAAAAGAGCTCGCCTTGCCAAAACCTGCTGATTGTATGCCACGGCGGTGTCATTCGCGCGATTCTCCAACGCTACATCGGGCTCGATCCGGCACAGATCATTCCGGTCGCGCCGGCAAGTCTAAGCGCTTTCCGGCTGGGCAACGGCAAGCCGCCTCGGTTGGAACTCTTCAACTATCTGCCCAACAGCTTGGATTTCGGCGCACCTGACTAGCACCCGAAGATCGGCCACATCTCCTGCACCGGTCAGGTACTTCGCGGGCGCTTCCATCACAAAGCAGACGTTCACCGTTTCTGCAATCATTGGAAGTCTGGGCTCAATCTGGGATTTCGCCGCGGCGTGTATGAACGGCGGGTTCGGTGCTTCGCGGCCGTTCGTCGCGTAGCTGGGCCAGTCTTCCGCCACTTTCCCGGCGATGGCGCCGATAACCCGATTTCGCCCACAAATGACTGGACTACGCGGGCATAGTGAGCGTGTGTGGTGCTGTGGCGACGCACTCATGTCGCCAGTCTCCGCCCGGTTTCCCGGGCTTGTAGCGGTGCGGGGCGCTGGATGGACCAGCGCCGATCACCACAGGAGACAAACATGACCACGCAAACAGGAAAGACTGCAGCGAGCAAAACGAAGAAAGCCCGGCTGGTGGGGCTTCTCGGGCGCCCAAGAGGCGCCACTGTCGGGCAGCTCCAGAAGGCGCTGGACTGGCAGCCGCATACCATTAGGGCCGCGATTTCCCGCCTCAGGAAGGACGGAACTGAGATCACCCTCCACCGCAGCGGAAAGACACCGGCCTATCGGATCGACGCCGTCTCATGAGCGGGCAAAGGACCCGCGATCTCCCGGAACAACTTCGGGAGATCGCCCACATGGACCACTCCGCTTGTACGGCAGCGCTGGCGGCCGTGCCGGGGATCACGCTGCCGTCTCGCTTACGGGTCCAAACACTGAGACGGTTGCTGGCCTATGAGATCCAGGCGCGGGCTCTTGGCGGGTTGAGCCCGAAAGAACAGCGCGCACTCAAAGCCATTGCCGGAGGCAAGAGTGCCGGTGATGTGGGTGCCGCGACCCCGTCGACTGGCACGCACCTGGTGCGGGAGTGGAATGGCCGGACCTATCGGGTTGAAGTGACAGACGAAGGCTATGTTCTGGATGGCAAGACGTACCGCTCGCTTTCTGCTGTCGCCAAACGGATCACCGGCACAGCTTGGTCGGGCCCGCGTTTCTTTGGGTTGGCAAAGAAGCGATCGGCATGAGAAGGACCCGCTGTGCGATCTACACCCGCAAGTCGAGCGAGGAGGGGTTGGATCAGAACTTCAACTCACTCGACGCGCAGTATGAAGCCTGCGCGGCTTATATCGCTAGCCAGCGCCACGAGGGCTGGGTTCTGGTCAAAGACCGATATGACGATGGCGGCATATCAGGCGGGCATCTCGATCGCCCGGCACTGCAACAGATGATGGCAGACATCGCCTCAGGCCGCATCGATCGGATCGTCGTCTACAAGATTGACCGGCTGACGCGGTCGCTCACAGACTTTGCAAAGCTCGTCGAGACGCTCGATGGGGCAGGGGCGTCCTTTGTCTCCGTGACCCAGTCCTTTAACACGGCAACCAGCATGGGGCGGCTCACGCTGAACGTGCTCTTATCCTTCGCCCAGTTCGAGCGGGAAGTGACCGCTGAGCGCATCCGCGACAAGATCGCTGCGTCGAAGAAGAAGGGCTTGTGGATGGGGGGAAATGTTCCACTCGGATATGTGGCGGCAGACCGAACACTTTGTATTGTGTCAAAGGAAGCAGAGACGGTTAGGGCACTCTTCGACCTTTACGAACAACTGGGCACGGTGACGTCGGTCGCAAAGGAAGCCGCGAAGCTCGGATTGAGATCAAAGAGACGGATCGGTCGGGACGGAACGCCGCGCGGTGGATCGGTGATGGGCCGGGGGCAAATCCACCATGTGCTGTCCAATCCAGTCTACGCCGGGCGCATCCGGCACAAACAACAGGTTCACGAAGGTCAGCACGAAGCGATCATCGATCCCGACCGGTTCGACGCCGTCCAAACGAAGTTGATCACACGTTCTGCCAAGCCACGCAGCAAGCCTGCTGCAGCCCATGTATCACCGCTGGCGGGCAAGATCTTTGATGAGACCGGAGATCGTCTGACCCCGTCGCACGCCTGCAAGGGTGGCAAACGTTATCGCTATTATGTCTCTCGGCGACTCGTGACCGGAGCATCCGATGACGGCACCGGATGGCGGATTCCGGCGGACCGGCTGGAGAGAGATCTTGCCAGCTCTTTGCAGAAGCACCTCGTGGAATGCATCGATCGCGGTGACATAGCGGAGAGCCGCGTGCAGGTGATCGGTCGGCTTAGGTCAGACGCAGATGCGCTCGGGCTTCAGGTTCTGGGCATCGTAGGAGCGGCAAGGTTTGCGGATGGCGCCGTTGCGATCGATCTCGATCCCGGTGAGATCGTAAGGAGCCTGCAGATTGCACGGACCAGCATCTCATCGGAAGCGCTGTCGTTGCGACTGCCGTTCCGGCAGCGTCGCCGTGGCGTCGAGAACCGGCTGGTCATCGGTGCTGGACAACCCGCCAGAGATGATATCCTGATCTCCAATATTGCGCGGGCATCAGCCTGGCGTGAAGCTCTGTGCATGGGCGAGGACCTTGCCACCATTGCCGCCCGAGACGGCATTGCCGTAAATTATCTCGGCGCGATGCTGAACTTTGCGTTCCTGTCACCAAAGCTTGTTCGCCTGATCTGTGAAGGTCGCCAACCGCCGATCCTAACTACCAACTGGATCCGCCGTCACGGCCTTCCGGTCTCCTGGGCCGAACAAGACCACATCATCGCGCAGCTCTGAGCATTCCCCGCATCGCTAAGTCTACTCTGGAAAAGGGACGCTGAGACTCTTGGCCGAAAGGGCCTGCAATCGGGTCTCACTGTCAGTCTCTGGATGCACCACCGCCTGCTAGTCCCCGGAAATGCGGGACTATTCTGGCGCCGGTGGAAATCAACTGTCGAGACAGGACTGTGTGGCGGAGGGAAAGGGACTGCCAGCGAACCATCTCTCGTGCCTGCGTCGGACAGACAGCGGTTGTAGCGAAAACCTGCGGGCCATGCCAAGACACCGATTTCGGCAGCAAGAGCACAGCCAAATCTCGTCGCATTCTGTCTGGATTCGTGGTAGGCATCTTTACCAATCAGTGCTGAGTAACAATGATGACCTGACGGTAGTTCTACCCCTAGCACCCCAGCAACCACAGATTGAGATCGAATTCCTTTACTAAGCACACCGAATTCAAAATCCACAACTCAAGGACATTAGGAGCCTCAAGAATATATGAGAAACATCCTACGGATCGGCGCCCTATCCCAACCTGAGATTCCAGAACAGCTTGAAGCTTTAATCGAAGCAATATTTCGGGAACAGTTCAAAAAGCTCAGCTTGATACTCGGACAGAAGAATATTTCTCTAGTTAGCGCCTATGAAGACAAGGCTAACGAATTAGCCTGTATTTCAGCCATTGAAGAGGGTCTGAATCTTGAAATTGGCCCACTTCAAATAGCCTCAAATCTCGATGAGACCGACGCCAAAATAAGAAGCAAGATATATAGAGTATTGGAAAATCAGCCGGCAACAACTGTTGTTGATCAGCAACTTTGAAAATCAGATATAATCTCCCTTTGCGATATACTTATCCTTGTGTTTGACAAGTCGGACCTAGATAAATTTTTAATGTTTGAGTTGATACGAGAAAGCTTCTT
>CAYPVG010000058.1:0-5217 GCA_964414085.1 uncultured Boseongicola sp.
AGCCAGTGCATCGTCTGCGCAATCGACGCCAAAACGGTGGA
The DNA here is from genome assembly GCA_964414085.1 of uncultured Boseongicola sp. GTDB lineage: Bacteria > Pseudomonadota > Alphaproteobacteria > Rhodobacterales > Rhodobacteraceae > Boseongicola. Next base: position 42 of record CAYPVG010000058.1, read on the forward strand.
GCCAGGTCGCTGGGAAATCTTTACGCACGGAGGACGACGCGCGACTGGAATTGATGCTGTTGAGTTTGCACGAACCGTTGTCGAAAAGGGTGCGGGCGAAATACTTCTGACGTCCATGGATCGCGATGGAACGCGCGCTGGGTTTAATTTGCCCCTCACCAAAGCCATTTCCGATGCTGTCCGTGTGCCAGTTATTGCATCAGGTGGTGTGGGCACACTCGACCACTTGGTCGAAGGTGTGACAAAGGGCGGCGCTAGCGCCGTTCTTGCGGCATCGATCTTCCATTTTGGCGATTACACCATTGGCGAAGCCAAAGCGCATATGGCAGCTGCCGGAATTCCTGTGAGGCTCTCATGACCGCTCTTGATCGATTGGCCGAAACAATCAACGCTCGTAAGACCGCAGACCCAGACACATCTTGGACAGCGAAACTTCTGTCGCAAGGGCCTGAAAAGGCAGCCGAAAAGTTCGGGGAAGAGGCTGTGGAAGCCGTCATCGAAGCGGTCCGTGGCGATACCGATCGCCTTACCGCGGAAGCGGCTGACGTCCTTTATCATCTAATGGTCATGCTGGCCGCGCGGGACATCACTCTCCAAGACGTTTTGGATGAACTGGAACGTCGCGAAGGTACCTCTGGCCTGACCGAAAAAGCTTCCAGAAGCTAAGTCCGGCTCTCCTGCCCGAGAAGTCGCCGGTGCTCGATAAGAGTACATCTGTTTTCAACAACCGCAACGCCCCTTGCCTCTGCAAGGGCTCGCGCTTCGGCATTGCGAATATTCAGTTGCATCCAGACGACGCGAAGACCGGCGGTATGCTCCAGTGCCTCCTCGACGAATGGCAAAACGGCGTGCGAAGGACGAAAGATATCAATAAGTTGAATGTCGTCTTTAATGTCTTTTAACTGAGCCTCAAATGGCTCGCCAAAGAGCTCTTGGCCGACATATCGTGGATTCACCGGGATCACGCGATAGCCGGCATCTGCCAGGTACCGTCCCACGCGGTGACTATCTCTGGCAGGGTTCATTGACGCCCCGACCAAGGCAATCGTCCGCGTTTCTAAAAGAGAACGCGCAATACGTTCATCAGAAGGTGTCATGGTCCAGAGGTCCAAAATCTCGACTAAAAAGACGCCCGGGCAAAGAGCTCCGGGCGCCAGTGACGGAACGAGGGACAGTTGTCCAGCGCGGATGTTCCGAACCCGCGCCTCAACTAAACATGGGCATCACAGTGTCGAATAGGAAGTAAACTTCCCGAAGACGTGATCGTTTGACGCAGCGTCATCAGGCGCTTAGGACAGACGGCCAATTGGCGTCACCGGATGCGACATGCCCAGCTTTGTTGAGGTTCCAAAGCGCACGCACCGACCGCGAGTAATTCAAAAAGAGGCGATCCTCATAGATGCTCCAGGCGTTCGGGTCGGTAGAAGCCGTGTATCCTTTCGAAACCGCGTAGGCACAGTAACCGCCATAGGCGGGTGCGTAAGCGTCTGGGTCCGCGTCAAACATGGCTTTGTTCTCCACGCTTGCAAATTGCAGAACAGCGCCATCCCAATCCGATGTGATATCAGGCGAGCCTTCTACCGGTTTGCCGTCGGTGAAGTAAGCAACTGGATCATAACCATTTATCGCAACGCCGCCCGATTGAAAGACGGGTGATTTGGCCGCAAAGGCGGGCGTCACAAACGCGGCGGTGGGAACGGCTGCCGCTGTTGCCACAAGAAATGTACGACGGTTCATCATTTTGACTGTCCTTGGTTTCAATTCACTCAAAGGTAAATGGAGTGGTGTTTCACTTCACCAAAGCCTTGTCGCATCCATGTGACCCAAGCGCAGGAAATGCGTGAGAATTGTTACAAAAACTCAATCAAAGATATCGAAAACGTCGTCGAACACGTCTTCAGCGATGTCCCACAGCGCACTCTTGAAACGATTTTTCTTCTTTGACTTCTTTCGGCGATCATCACCGGCACGGTGGCCCTTAGATTTCTTCGAGTTTGGACGGATCGCTGACGGGTGGATCAACTCCCGCTCTCCTTTTACGTCGCGACGCAACATTTTCATCTCGTGCAAAGGTGCCCCGCAGGACGAGCAGGCGAGTTCATGCCGTACTTTGCCGGCTAGAACCAATGCGGCGCGCGATCCGCAATAACAACATGTCGCTATCTTAGGGGAATGCGGCATGCGCCTACCTCATTTTATCGTCGTCCAGTAGCATATAGGGCAACTGCAGCAGCGTTGGAGACGTTCAACGAACCAAAATCACGCGAAAAGGGAATATGGGCCAAAACGTCACAAGTTTCGCGGGTTTTCTCCCGCAATCCGGGCCCCTCGGCGCCGAGGACCAGTGCCACAGGCCTGTCAGTAGCTGTTTCCAAAACCTCTTCTATGGAACTCGACGCCTCGCCATCCAAACCGATGAGCAAATAACCCATATCACGCATGGCCTCCATCGTCGCCGCGAGGTTTCGAACACGAAGGTAAGGTTGCCGCTCCAAAGCGCCGGACGCTGTTTTGGCCAGCGCCCCTGTCTCCGGCGCAGCATGACGCGCAGTTGCGATTACGGCGCTCGCACCAAAAACTTCCGCTGAACGCAAAATAGCACCCACATTGTGTGGGTCCGTTACCCGATCAAGCAAGAGGGCTACGCCGTCCGGTCCTGCATCAGCAAGACGTGTTTCCAAACCACCCCAATCGAGCGGCTTAACTTCAAGAGCTGCTCCTTGATGGACCGATCCAGGATCGATGGGCGCGGGAAATTTCCGCGGGTCTGCAAGTTCAGGCTCAAGCCCAGATGCGGAAATCGCACCCCCAAGACGATCCGCCGCATTCTTGGTCAAAATCAGGCGCAGTTTCTCACGCTGTGGGTTTTCCAACGCATCGCGCACTGCGTGAAGCCCGAAGAGCCAAACGGTTTCTTGTGCCGCTTGACGTCGCGCCTTCTCTTTATTGACAACCCATTGCGGCTTTTTCATCGATCCGTCGCTCCAATCCGTTGCCTACGCTTGTGCGTCCACACGCAATGGAAAACAAGTGCTCAGGTTCGAGTGTAACTTTGCGGTTGACCCATCTCACCGGCGCAGTTATCTGACCGCTCGGGCCTAACTTTAGGTCCGCAAGTGGGCGACAGGCCGCAAGGTGTGGCAGGGGACTGTAACTCCCTCGCGGAGACGCACGCCTGGTTCGATTCCAGGGTCGCCCACCACTCAGTCTTCCTAAAACCGTATTGGACACCACCTCTCTAAGTAGTGTTTAGTTTTCCGTGGGTTAGGAGGGGTGGTAGCGGAAGAGACCTCGCAAATCGCCTCTGATCCGGCCCGTTTTGGCGCAATATCAACAGAAGTCTCAGCGGGGCATTTGCGGGTGACAACTTGCGCCGCGCTCGGATGCGCTATTGATGCGGAAGGCCCAGAATCTTCCGCTGTTCCCGCCCGTCCCGCGGTAGTTCCGGAAGGCAGCGCAACTTCTTTGCCGTGAGATGCGCTGGATGACGGCCTTCTAGAATGGCCGCAGAGATATCCGGCGCCAGCCAGGCCAGCGGCAGGATGTGGCTGCCCGATCCACTCCGAAGGCCTTCGCGATCTTCAATCTGACGGATGGTGCTGGACCTTCCGTCTATTAGCTAAGCCGACCACCGTCTCGCATCAGCGACAAGGTTGATGAGGTCTTGATCCGGCTGCGGTGCATCCGGCGGCGCAATGACAATCGGCTTCGCCCGGCCGCTCTGACGCTTCTGGAAAGAGACCTCCAAGGTAGCAGGGATCGGTTGTCGCGCAGCTTCAGTTGAGAGGAACGCACCTAGATTGATCCGTACACTTAGCTGTCCCTTTTTTACATCAATGCGATCAACCAACCCGTTGAGATGCTGAGATTCTGTGTCGTGATTGGCAACCGCGGTCTGGATGCACCAGCCATCCGCTACTGCAAGTATCTCTGCAAGCAGAGAGGGATCGTCGCCGAGACATTTCCCAAATTGATCGATCAGCCATGACCGATCGTCCAAGTGGTCCTTGAGTCCCCTCAGAACCAGCCGCTCGACTTCTCCTGCCGGAAGTCGTTCGATACTGCCTTGGTTGTCTGATCCGGATGGCTTTGACGTGTAATACCAGTATCGCCGCGATTGGCTTGTGCCGCCATTGCGTTTCGACTTGATGGCGCAGGTTGTATGCATCGAACGGCCTGCGGAATCGTAGAGCAGACCATCCAGCTGACGCTTCACCGACCGTCGGGACGCGCCGATCTTCTTCCCGGCGTTCTCTGCGAGCAGTTCCTGCACTTGCCGCCAGATACCATCATTGATGATGGCCTCGTGCAACCCGTGATAGAGCTCATCCTTGTGACGGGTCTTGCCGATGTAGATGGGGTTGCGCGGGATGTTATAGAGCGCACCACGAGAGAAGCATTTGCCGCCGCTGACACGTCCGTACCGGTCCGTCCGGCGCTTGCTGACAATACCGAGCGCATCGAGTTTTCGGGACAGTTCACGTACAGAACTGGCGGCGAGGTATTCTGCAAAGATAGTCCGGATCGCTTCGGCCTCACCCGGGTTAACAATCAAAGCCTTGTCTTTGACGTCGTACCCCATGGGGTACGACGACCAAGAAATCGCACAACATCTTTCGCCCGCACTTTCCTCAGTACTGCTCCCACATCGAGAGATGGGCCAATGGTGCGCTAAGCAACTCCTCAGAACTGACGGGAACGTTGTACAGGAACGCCTAGAATGTCCTCTGGTGCTAAGAAGTTCACATCTGGGCATGAACGGCTAGTGTCCGTACAGCTTCGAATTTAACTGCCAATCAGCAAAGCGGACATTGGCGCGCCGACTCCGAACGACAACTTCGTCCCGCACAGGAGACATCCAACGGTATTCGTCCGAAGTCCGCTTTGCGGATCAAGCAGGCATTGAAGGCAATAGCATGTCTGTCCGTTCCTGAAGATCGGCTTTACCGGGCCTTCAGAACGCTGGTGGCTCCTCGACTTGCAGCGTACATCTGCTCGGGGGTTGCCTTGGCACGCAAGAGTGCTGAGATGCCCACCACAGAATTCACGAAATGAGCTGCCAAATCGTCAAGGTCCGCGTCCGTGGCGACATCCCCATCTTTGCGTGCATTCTCCAAGGCATTGCGAAAACCAACCGTTAGCCGTGCCAAGTACGCATCTACAAACTGGGCACTAC
>CAYPVG010000059.1:0-17442 GCA_964414085.1 uncultured Boseongicola sp.
CACCGTGCGTTTTGGACCGCCCCATGAGTTTCGCGATCTAGTCGATGCGGCACATCAAAAAGGTGTAGGCGTGTTGCTCGATTGGGTTCCGGGGCATTTCCCGACCGATCCACATGGTCTTGGTCGGTTTGATGGGACGGCGCTGTATGAACACGCCGATCCTCGGGAAGGCTTTCATCAGGACTGGAACACGTACATTTATAACTATGGTCGGCGAGAGGTTTCGAACTTCCTCGTGTCCAACGCCCTCTACTGGCTTGAAGAGTATCATATTGACGGCTTGCGTGTGGATGCGGTCGCCTCAATGCTTTATCGCGATTACAGCCGGAAAGAAGGCGAGTGGGTTCCCAACAAAGACGGCGGTCGCGAGAATTACGAGGCGATTTCAGTCCTGCAAAACATGAACGTGCAGACCTACGGGAAAGTCGACGGCATCATGACGGTTGCAGAAGAATCGACAAGTTTCCCAGGTGTATCGCGTCCCGTTGATCAAGGTGGGCTTGGTTTCGGGTACAAGTGGAACATGGGTTGGATGAATGACACGTTGGAGTACGTGAAAAAGGATCCAATCTATCGCAAACACCATCATCATCAGATGACCTTTGGTTTGCACTACGCGTTTTCAGAGAACTTCATTTTGCCGATCAGCCATGACGAGGTTGTGCATGGCAAAGGGTCGATGCTGAACAAGATGCCAGGCAATGATTGGGAGAAGTTCGCCAATCTTCGCGCTTACTACGGATTTATGTGGGGACATCCCGGCAAGAAGCTTCTGTTTATGGGTCAGGAGTTCGCCCAGGCGGCTGAGTGGAACCACAACCAGTCTCTTGATTGGTCCTGCCTTGGCGATGAACGGCATGAGGGCATGCAAAGGCTCGTGCGGGATCTGAACACGGTCTACCGCGAGCAGCCGGCGCTCCACGTCAAAGACTGTGACCCCGATGGGTTCCAATGGATTGAGTCGAATGACTCGGATGCAAGTACCTATGCCTGGATCCGGCGCGGAGCGGAGAATGACCGCCCGGTCGTAGTCATTTCAAATTTCACGCCTGTCGAACGCACAGATTGGACATGCGGGTTACCTCACGGCGGCAGATGGGTGGAGAGATTGAATACAGACGCCAGCATTTACGGCGGCGGCGATCGTGGAAACATGGGTGCAGTTCATGCCATCGAGGAGGGATGGCATGGCCAGCCAGCGTCGGCGAAAGTCACGGTACCGCCACTAAGCACGGTCATTTTGACCTATGAAGGACCATAAAACGCGCACAAGATTATAAGAATAAGGGGAGGACCACATGCCAAATCAGAATAACCGACTCACAAACCGATCCATGGCATTTGTATTGGCCGGTGGACGTGGGTCTCGGCTAAAGGAGTTGACGAACAACCGTGTGAAACCTGCTGTGTTTTTTGGCGGCAAGACTCGGATTATCGACTTTGCTTTGTCGAACGCACTGAACTCTGGCATCCGCAAGATGTCTGTCGCGACCCAATACAAAGCGCATTCGTTGATCCGACACTGCCAGCGTGGTTGGGCGTTCTTTCGAGCCGAAAGGAACGAGTACCTCGATATTCTTCCTGCTTCCCAGCGTGTCGCTGAGAACAAATGGTACGTGGGAACCGCCGATGCGGTGACCCAGAACATCGACATCGTGGACAGTTATGACATTGAATACATTCTTATTCTCGCCGGCGATCATATCTACAAGATGGATTACGAGATCATGCTTCGTCAGCATGTGGACACGAATGCTGATGTGACCGTTGGGTGCCTCACTGTCCCCCGTGAAGAAGCTACTGCATTCGGCGTGATGCACGTCGACGAAACAGACAGGATCACGCAATTTCTTGAAAAGCCCGCAGATCCTCCTGCCATACCGGGCGACCCGGACAACGCGCTGGCGTCGATGGGCATCTATGTATTCAAATGGTCTTTTTTGCGAGAATTACTTCTTGCTGACGCGGCTGACCCGGAGTCGTCGCACGACTTTGGCGGAGACATCATTCCGCAGATTGTCGCCAATGGGAAAGCACAGGCACATCGCTTCAACGACTCCTGCGTGCGCCACACTCCGGACGCTCCCGCGTATTGGCGAGATGTCGGAACAGTTGATGCCTTTTGGAAGGCCAATCTGGATTTGACTGATTTCACCCCTGACTTGGACCTTTGGGACACCAATTGGCCGATCTGGACGTATTCGGAAAGCGTGCCGCCAGCAAAATTTATCCATGACCAGGACGAGAGACGGGGATCGGCTGTGTCGTCACTTGTGTCCGGCGGTTGCATTATTTCGGGTACAGAAATCAGGAAGTCGCTACTGTTTACCCAGGTGCATACAAATAGCTATGCGTCGTTGGATCAGGTCGTAGCGCTGCCCTATGTGAACGTCGCAAGATCGGCACGTTTGAAAAATTGTGTCGTTGACCGCGGCGTTCAGATTCCCGAAGGCCTAGTTGTTGGAGAGGACCCTGCGGAGGATAAAAAGTGGTTCCGTGTCACTGATGCGGGCGTCACACTGATTACGCAATCCATGTTAGACGAGCGCGCTGCCAAACTATGACTCGCATTCTTTCTGTCACGTCCGAGTGTGTCCCGTTTGTGAAAACAGGCGGGCTAGCGGATGTTGCAGGAGCATTACCAGGCGCCTTGGCCCCACTTGGGCACGAAATGCGAACGCTCCTGCCGGGGTATCCCGCAGTTCTCAAGGGATTGCGAAAACCTCAAGTCATACGCGAAGAGGATGATCTTTTTGGCGGCCCAGCGCGGGTGCTTTACGCAAAGTCCAAGGGGCTCATGCTCTACGTCGTTGAGGCCGATCATCTGTTCGGTCGCTCGGGTTCTCCATACCTTGACGAAAGTGGGAAGGACTATCCAGACAACCCGGAAAGGTTCGCAGCTTTGTCTTGGGTGGCGATGCTTCTTGCGCGTGATGGTGCCGATGACTGGGCTCCAGAAGTGGTTCACGTACACGACTGGCAGGGTGGTTTTGCGCCATACTATCTCAAGAAGAATGAAGTGGATGTGCCTTCGGTTTTGACGATCCACAACATCGCTTTTCATGGCCTTGCTCCTGCGGACAGGTTGATGTCCCTTCGGTTGAATCCTGCAGATTTTACGCAAACGGGGTTTGAGTATTGGGGCCAGATCGGGGCTTTGAAAGCCGGTTTGCAGTACGCAACAGCGCTGACGACTGTTAGCCCAACTTATGCCCGTGAACTCACGACACCTGAATTTGGAATGGGCCTGGACGGAGTTCTGCGCGGTCGATCAGGTGATTTGAGCGGCATCCTGAATGGCATCGATCTGGATGTTTGGGACCCGCGTACGGACCCGGAGATTGCCACTTATAAAACGCCCCGCGGAAAAGGGCGTGCGAAGGCTCGTTTAAGAAAAGAGTTCGGGCTGCCCGATGTCGAAGGCCCACTGGCCGTCGTTGTTTCGCGTCTAAGCCATCAAAAGGGGCTCGATCTTTTGCTGGAGGCCTTGCCCGCTTTTATCGACCGTGGCGGCCAACTGGCCCTTCTTGGATCGGGCGATAAGGCACTTGAAGAGGCTTTTACGAAGGCTGCTGCAGATCACTCGAACGTTGCCGTTCGGATTGGATACGATGAAGCACTGAGCCACCGTATGATGGCCGGTGCTGACGCGATACTTGTCCCTTCGAGGTTCGAACCTTGCGGACTGACGCAACTCTATGGGCTTCGCTACGGGACTGTTCCTGTCGTAGCTGCAACTGGTGGCCTGGTCGACACGGTTATTCCGGCCAGTCCGATGGCATTGAGGTCAGGTGTCGCGACGGGCTTGCAGGTCGCTCCACTGACGTCTCACGCTTTGGCAGGGGCGTTGACGCAGCTAACAGAGCTTTATGCTGACGTGGACACTTGGGCGATGCTGCAGAGCAACGGCATGCGCCAAAGCGTTGGTTGGGAGGCATCTGCAGCCGAGTACGCGGCACTTTATGATCGGTTGACGGACGCAGCATGAGCTTCTCGGTTGGTCCCGGATTGAGCGCACCTCTCGGGGCGACGGTGACTGAAGATGGTGTTAACTTTGCTGTCTTTTCGGATCACGCGACGCAGATTTATGTTTGTCTTTTCGATGAGGTTGGCACTGAAACCCGCATCCCCCTTCCTGAACGGGAAGGCGGGATATTCTACGGATATATCAATGGCTTGAAGGCAGGCCAACTTTACGGACTTAGGGCACAGGGGCCGTATCGACCAGACGAAGGTCACAGGTTCAACGTAAATAAACTGCTTATCGACCCTTACGCACGCCAGCTAACTGGGCACCCCAAATGGGATGACTCGATATTTGGTTACGACCGAAACGCCGATGCGCTGGATTTAAGTTTCGATACCAAAGACAGCGCGTCGTTCATGCCGCGCTGCGTTGTAATGGCACCGTTCGATTTTCCTGAGCCGAAGCGCCCCAACATCCCGAAGACCGACACAATCATTTACGAAGGCCATGTGCGCGGCTTGACGCAAATGCATCAAGGCATTGAGGCGAAGGGAACGTTTGATGGATTGGCTGAACCGGCCATGTTGGAACGCCTGACCGACCTGGGGGTTACCGCTGTCGAGCTTTTGCCCATTCACGCCTTCATGAGCGAGCATTTCCTCGTCAAGAAGGGGCTCACCAATTACTGGGGTTACCAGTCATTTGGGTTTTTTGCCCCTGATCCCCGGTATCTTGGGCCCAAGGGCGTTGTGGGTTTTCGCGAGATGGTGGACCGGTATCACGAAGCCGGCCTAGAGGTCATTCTCGACGTTGTTTACAACCACACGCCCGAAGGTGATCAGCTTGGGCCTACGCTGTCTTTTCGTGGTCTCGACAACGCAAGTTATTACGTTCTCGAGCGTGACCGCCGTCACTATGCCAACTTCGCCGGGACTGGGAACACTGTGAATGTGGATCATCCCATGGTTCTGAGGATGGTCATGGATAGCTTGCGGTATTGGGTGTCCGTCATGGGTGTCGATGGGTTTCGGTTTGATCTTGCGAGTGTCCTTGGTCGGCGGCCCAGTGGTTTTGATAGAAATGCCGGGTTCTTTGAAGCCATTCGTCAAGACCCTGTTCTTGCAGGTTGCAAGTTGATTGCGGAGCCTTGGGATATTGGTCCGGGCGGGTATCAACTTGGAGCTTACCCGCCGCCATTTCTTGAGTGGAACGACAAATTCCGCGACGGCGTGAGACGATTTTGGAGAGGTGACCCAGGTCGAATTGCTGATTTAGGCGCGCGCCTGACTGGTTCCGCTCCGCAGTTCGATCATTCGCACCGTCATGCCACGGCGTCTGTCAACTTTCTGACTGCTCATGACGGAATGACCTTGCAGGATCTCGTGAGCTACTCGCGCAAACACAACGAGGCGAACGGCGAAGACGGTAAAGACGGTCATTCGGAAGACTACTCCGCCAATTTCGGTGTTGAAGGAGAGACTGACGACCCATCCATTGTGGAAGCGCGGGCGCGTCGGAAGCGGGCAATGATGGCGACGCTTTTGTTGTCGCAAGGTACACCGATGATTCTTGCCGGTGACGAGATTGGAAATACGCAAAACGGCAACAACAATGCCTACGCGCAAGACAACGAGATCGCTTGGATAAATTGGGCGGATAGCGATGACGAAATGCTGGCGTTCACCAAGTCTATGATCGCATTTCGCAAAGAGCATCCTGTATTGCGCCAAAAGCTGTTTTTGCACTCCCGTGAGCGTATGATCGACGGTGTTGAGGATTTGTTTTGGTGGCGTGAAGATGCAAAGCCGATGACTACGTTGGATTGGCATGATCCTTCTCGCAAAGTGCTTGCGATGGAAAAGCGAACGGCAGCCGGAACTCCAGCCTATGCTGCGGCCGAGTACGCTGTGTTAGTGATATTCAACGCAGGCGGTGCGACGGATTTCAAACTTCCGCCCGCACCTGATGGCCAGCTTTGGCGCCATGACATCGAAACGGCAAAGCCGACACACAAGCCTGTGGTCGTTAAAGGTCGAGACATTCATATTGAAGAACAAAGCGTCTCTGCATTGGTGCTCGTCGCCGAAGAGGCCTGAAATAGGGGGAGATTGACGTGGAAAAGATGACAGTCGAAACAACGCCGATTGAAGGTCAGAAACCGGGCACATCTGGTTTGCGCAAGAAGACCAAAGTCTTCATGGGGCCGCACTATTTGGAGAATTTCGCCCAATCCATCTGGAATGGCATTGGTGGTGCTGAGGGGAAGACTTTCGTTCTTGGCGGTGACGGTCGCTATTTCAACAAGCGCGCGGCGCAGGTGATCTTGCGAATGGCGTCGGCCAGTGGTGCGAAGAAAGTGATTGTCGGACAGAATGCAATCTTGTCGACCCCGGCCGCTTCAAATCTCATTCGCCAGCGGAAGACTGACGGTGGCATTATCATGTCAGCCAGCCACAACCCCGGCGGCATCGACGAGGATTTTGGGGTCAAGTTCAATGTAGGCAATGGTGGACCCGCGCCAGAGGACGTCACCAATCGAATGTTCGAAGCGACAAAGGTGATTTCGAGCTACGACATTCTTGAAAGCCAAGATGTTGATCTTTCCTCCGTCGGGGACAAGCAGTTGGGCGACATGATCGTTGAAGTCGTGGACCCTGTCAGCGACTACGTTGCGCTTATGGAGAGCCTGTTTGATTTCGAGAAGATCCGTGCGCTCTTCGCCGGTGGCTTCACAATGTCATTTGACGCCATGCACGCTGTCACCGGCCCGTACGCCACGGAAATCTTTGAACGCCGGTTGGGCGCTCGTTCGGGAACTGTATTGAATGGCGTGCCAAAGCCCGATTTTGGAAAGGGCCATCCAGACCCAAACCCGATTTGGGCGAAACCACTTGTGGATCTCGTGATGAGTTCGGACGCGCCTGATTTTGCGGCGGCGTCTGACGGTGATGGGGATCGAAACATGATCCTGGGTCGCGGGAGCTACGTGACGCCATCAGACAGTTTGGCGGGGCTGGCTGCGAACGCGCATCTTGCACCCGGATACGCAAACGGTTTGGCGGGTGTTGCCCGGTCGATGCCAACATCTCGGGCGGTCGATCGTGTCGCCGAAGCAAAAGGTTTGGAATGCTTCGAAACGCCGACGGGATGGAAGTTTTTCGGCAACCTACTTGATGCAGGCCGCGCGACGCTTTGCGGCGAGGAAAGTGCTGGTACAGGCAGTGACCATGTTCGTGAAAAGGACGGAGTTTGGGCGGTTCTGTTGTGGCTTAACATCTTAGCTGAAACGGGCTCGTCCGTTCAGGAACTGTTGAGCGAGCACTGGAAAGCATATGGCCGGAATTACTACTCGCGCCATGATTATGAAGCTGTGGACGCCGATCGTGCAGCTGAAATGATGGAAGCGCTGCAGAGTCAGTTGTCCGAGCTACCTGGCAAGAGTTTTGCAGCGGGCGTGGTCTCTGAGGCTGACGAATTCGCCTACGACGATCCAGTGGATCATAGTCGTTCAGAAGGCCAGGGCATTCGAATTGCTTTCGAAGACGGTAGCCGTATCGTTTTCCGTCTGTCGGGGACGGGCACCGTCGGCGCTACGCTTAGAGTTTATTTGGAAGCGTACCAATCTGAGCCGGACAAACTTGAAGAACCAGTTGAGGATGCGTTGGCGGGGGTGATCAGCAGCGCCGATGAGATAGCGGGCATCAAAGAGTATACGGGTCGGGACGCGCCTGACGTTAAGACCTAGATTTTGTCGAGGCTGCCAATCACTCGCGATGATAGGGGCTTCCCGCAAGAATTGACGCCGCTCTGTAGAGCTGTTCGGCGAGCATGACCCGAACCAGCATGTGTGGCCAAACCATGCTTCCAAAGCTTAGTTTCATGTCGGCCTTTTGACGGAGTTCCTTCGCTAGTCCATCGGCGCCGCCAATGACAAAGGTTGGTTCGTTGGCACCCTGATCACGCCAGTCACTCAGTACTCGTGCGAACTCGATGGAAGTATACTGTTTGCCGCGTTCATCCAGCGCGCAAATCGGTGAACCGACGGAAAGTGCTTTCTGGAGCAGACCTGCCTCTGCATTCATGCCCTTACCCTTGGCATCAACTTCCACGATGTCCAATGGGCCCAAACCCAAATTTCGGCCGACTTTTTCAAACCGAGCAACATAGTCACCGACAAGGTCTGCCTCGGGGCCTGCTCTCAACCGGCCAACCGCTGCAATCCTGAGTTTCATAACGAAGGTCTTCGATTAGGCAGGGTTCCCGGCGGCTTGCCCCGGGGTCTGCCACATCTTCTCGAGCTGGTAGAACTCGCGCACTTCCGGACGGAAAACATGAACAATGACATCGCCGGTATCAATGAGAACCCAATCACCGGCATCTTTTCCTTCGACTTTGCATGCACGTCCATGATCCTGCTTGAGGGTTTTGACGAGATGGTCGGCAATTGCTCCAACCTGCCTCGTCGAACGTCCCGATGTGATGACCATGTAGTCGGCCATCTCTGACTTTCCGCGCAAGTCGATCTGGACGATGTCTTCCGCCTTGTCGTCTTTCAGAGATGTCAGGATTTCTTCGAGCAGTGACTCGCTCGTAAGCGGTGTGGTGCCTTCGACCGTCATATGGTCGGCTCCGTCTGCAGCCACATTGGGGGCTGCGTCGTGGATGTGTGACAGGACATTGTCCTCCTTGATTGACGCCTATCCAGGGCTTTCGGTGCCCGTAGGTGAAATGTAACACCGTCATCGCGCAATTCCAAGATTGGGCTCAATTTCTCAGTAATCGCGTTCGAAGAAAATGCCGACGCTGGTATCGCCGCCGGTGGCCGTCGACCCCTTCAAAGTGACCGAGCGGTTTATGTCCAGGTTCAAGTTCAGCTCCGTTTCGCCTGTCGCTGTGACCGTCACGTCTGTGTAAAGATTCTCTCCCAAGTATGCGCCAGCACGTACTGCTGCGTTTCCGTCATCGTCGCTCGTGACATCGAAGTCCGCCAAGCCAGCTCCGTCTCTGACGTTTCCGACGATGCCTTCGCCGCCTTGTCCGGTAAGCGTGCGGACAGCAAGCGCTAGACGCCCTGCCTGGATGGGTGAAAGGCTTTGAAGTTCTCTTCCAAACAGCAGAAGTGACAGAATCTCCTCTTGAGGCAGCTCCGGGTTCGAAGTGAACGTTATTTCAGGACTATCTGCCCTGCCTGCGACAATAACTGCTACCTGAACATCTTCGGCGTCTGTGGTCGCGCGTATCCTTAAGACCGGTACAAAAGATCCCAAGATGCTTGCGGTAGCTTCTTCGATCGCTAGCCGCTGACCGAGAATGTCCAGTCGTCCACGGATCAGATTAAAGGCACCTTGTGGAATGACGTCTCGGGTGGTTCCGCGAATTCTCAAGCTTCCACCAAATTCACTATCCAGACCGCGACCTCGAACAAAAATTCTATTTGGCGCGGATATTCCGATATCTAATGGGAATACTGGTCCCGATGCTGAGGTGCCGTTTCCATCTTCTTCGAGCAGCCCCGCCCGTGCGCGTGTGCGTCTGACCGGAGGCGGTTCGTTGATATGGATAATTTCCGGGATGGCACCGGTGCCGCCAAAGCCGGATGATGGAATACGGATGTTTGTTTCGCCAAGGTTCAGGTTTCCGCCAATCAAGGCTCCGCCTGCCAATGGTCCATCCACAGACACAACGCCGCTGATCTCTGTTTCGTAGAGCTGGGGGTCAATCAGCACCACTTGATTCAATCTGATGTCGAGGTCGGCATCGCGATCACCGAGGAGCCCTAACTGGCCGTCGATGCCAATCTGACCACCGCTGGACACGTTTGTGACAGCCGAGATACTCGCGCGAGCTGCGTTCAGGGACGCATTCAGGTTGGTTTCCTCTAGAATCAACCCAAGAGTCGGGGCCACAAGTCGTGCATCGCTGCTTGTGACTCGACCAGATAGATTTTGAACAGTTGGAGCACCTTCCAATCTCAAATCGAAGGCAATATTGCCGGCGACAGACCGCGGTTCGATGAGTGGATTTATCAGGCCAAGCGGGGCCAATCCGTCGATATCTAAGTCTACTGCCGATCCATCAGCCATCGCATCACCAACAACAGCGGCTCGTGCACCACCTGGCCCGCTAGCATCGAGGTTCAGTAGAAGCGACTGATTTTCTTGCTGCGTGATTGTTCCAGCTACAGAAGCAGGACCAGAGAACCCTTCTACAAACGGAGCGATGTTTTCTAGTCGCCCGTCGATTTCGACCGCGCTGCCGATTGGACCGAGCGCACCGGTTGCCTCCAGCCGGGCGAGGGGGCTGGAAAATCTGGCAGCTACAATGTTGATGGCCTCACCGTCGCGCGATGCCTCGACACTTGCTGTCACATCACCGCTTAGGACACGGTCGACCGACGAAATACCGGTTCTTAGCGTATTGCCACGGAGGTCCGCGTTGACTTCAAATTCCGATAAATCGGATCGAGCAAAGCCGGCAGCGTCAATCTCCAAGACACCGCTGATCGGCCGGCCAACGAGATCAGAGAAAACCCCGAGGTTGCCGAAACTTGCGTCGATCATTGTATCAATAGACGGGTTGGCTCCCGTCGGATCGTTGACCACACCGTTTGACTCAAGTCGGGTTGATGGAGCTTCGGTTGAAAGGTCGTAAGTCCATGAGTTGCCACTGCGTTCCGTGGTCACTGCAAATATCGCTGGGCCGGATGGCGCGCTCACAAGGATATCCGAAAGCTCAGTTATTCTGCCGCTCACACTCAAGCTGCCGGCAGACGCCGAAAGTGTACCATCAGCTTCAATCTGCCCGGCTGGACCCGAAATAGAACTTTCGCGCAGCGTGATGACTTCGTCCGCTAGTGCCACATCAATAAGCGCACGCACGTCGCCAGATAACAACGCATCTACCTGAGATTGCCCGATGTTAAGGTCAGAGGCTGTTCCGTCGAGATTGAGCGATGCGCGACTGAGGTCGACGACAAGATCTCCTGTGAATCTGGTGTCGACACTCCCCGACAGTCGTCGCCGCGCCAGATCCGAAAAGTCGGATAAATCGTCGGCGGCCAATCGTCCCGTGGCGGCAATGATCGGTGTGTCAAAGATCGCAGTAGCTGTGCCTGCAGCACTAAGAAGTGTGCGGTCCAACGCGCTGTCCAGCACCCATTCCCAGACACCATCGGTCTCTGCAGCTTCGAGGGTTACCCGAACCGGACCGGTTACCTGAGGTAGCACAAGTGCCGCGTCTTGCAGTCGCGCATCCAGATCGATCCTTGATGCGCCGGTGCGTAGGGCGGCGGAGCCTCGGATTCCCGCGTTAGGGGACTGCAGTTCCTCAATAATGAGAAATGTACCGGATGTTGTCCTCTGAGCTCTGACGTTCAGATTTACGTTGCCAGCGAGAACCGCGTCGGCCTGTTGTTGGCTGACGAACAGGTCGTTTGTCGTTCCCCGTGCAGTGACGTTGAAAAACCCAGCGAGCGGTTCAGAGGTAAACTCCGTCGCCAGCTCGGCGGCACCTCCCAAATTGCGCTGCGCAATCCCTGAAAAAACTGAAAGATCCGCCGCACTGACGACAACCTCCCCCGCAACACTGGGGCCGTTTTCGGAAGATGAAACTTCCGCGTCACCTACGATCGCGTAGCTCTCACCTGAGATTTCGAGATCGCGAAGAAGTAATGGTTGGCCGGACGTCCAGTCGATCGCCACTTGACCCTGCACCTGCTCCCCGAGGGCTTTTTCGGCTTCCGGGTTTCCCAGGTCCAGTGCGCTGGCGTCAAATAGCAAGTTCGCGGTGACGGATTGAGGTGACTGTGACTTGATTTGTCCGCTTGCGTCCAGCGTCAGACTGTCTGCGGAAAACCCTGGACGATCCAGTCCGACGATTTCGAATTTTCCTGTCCAGGCGTCATTGCGCGTCTCATCGAAAGTCACGCTTAAGTCGACGGCATCTACACGTGTTTCCGGGCCAGATAGAGGTAGAAGAACTGCCGTATTCGTTGCGTTCGCAATGCTGCCGGAAACGTCGATTTCCGTCGGAAGGCCACCAGACGCAATCTTGATCTCGCCGGTCAGGGAAAGACTCTCGGCCGAGACACTAAGGTCCGAGATGTCGGTCTGACCTGTTTCAAATGTCGTTATGGTCGCGTTGAGAGAGACGTTCGGACCAAAGAATGGCTGATAATCCGCGTTAAAGAGCGGTGCGATGTCGCCCTGAAGTGCTGCTCGAGTGGTGCGGGTCACGCCTGGGGTGTCTTGAGGCACCAGTGTTGTGATTTGCCCTTGAAGGCGGTCTTGGCCTTCTGTCGCGAGGGCAATCTCTGCCGTGTATTCCGACAGAGGTGCTTCGCCGATTATGGAGAATTCTAATGGTGGTCGACCCGGCAATCCGAGAAGGTTTGCGACAATTCCGTCGGCATCTTCGGCCAATTGCAGATCAAGTGCGAGGTTCTCGCTTGCGTTGCTATAGCTTGTGTCGAGAACCAGCGAACCGTTTCCGTTTAGCCGTTTAACGTCGAGCGTTGCCGCGCCGTCGCCACTCGCAAGGCTCAGACTACCGTTCAATGAGGCCGCCGTTTCGACACCGAATACCGGTGCCCCGATCTCGATGCGGTCCACCTTCAGGCCTTCGATGGACACCGAAACAGGGAGCTCGGGCAGGCTGAAACCTCCGGCTTCAGGCGAAGGGCCTTCTGCCTCGGCAGGAGTCGGAAGTCTGGGGAGTTCAATTGAGGCGGCAGAAAGTTCCGCGACCTCGATGCGCCCTCTCAATAATGCGCCACGGTTCCAATCGACAACGACGTCTCTGAGGGTTAACCAAACTCCGTCAGGATCCGAGATTGTGAACGTCTCGAACGTGCCGCGGCCACCGAGTGCCCCTTCGAAACCTGTGATCTCTACATCTCGCCCTTCGCCTGAAAGATTGTCCTCAATCAGCCTTTCCAGGAAACCTCCGGGGTCTTCCTCGGCGTCCTGCGACTCCGAACCACCAAAAATTCTCTCGAAAAGCCCCGGGCTTTCTTGTGCGATTGCTGGTGTAAAGCAAAGCAACGTGGCGATCAGGAATGCGGCTGTGCGTTTCATCAGAAAGCTTGCCCTATTCCGACATAAATGAAGATGTTCGATCCTTCGGAGCCGCCGCTGACCGGGGTGCCAAGATCAAGGCGAATTGGCCCGATACCCGTGTTGTAGCGCAATCCAAGTCCGGCGCCGGCGTGCGTACCCCCGCCATCACCGAAGCTCTCGGCGGCCACAAAACCCCAATCGTAAAACCCAACTGCTGTGATTGTATCAGTCATTCGGACGCGCGCTTCGGCGGAAAGCGCGGCAAAGCTGCGGCCACCTGTGCTATCGCCGCCGACTTCAACACCCAAGGATTGGTATGCCTGACCGCGGACGGTTCCGCCGCCTCCTGAGTAGAAACGATAGAAGGGAGGGCTTTCGGTGAGCTGCGGGCCGACCAGGGAACCAAGCTGAAACCGGAGCGCTGCCGTGACGGGAATAAGATCGCCAAAGGTCCGGTAACCGCGCGCATCGAGAGTGAACTGCGCTCCTTCTTCGGTGTCGTTTAGCCCAATGAATGGTGTGGCAGTAACGTCGAAGAACACACCTTTCGTTGGGTCCAGCGGATCGTCTCTTCGCTCTACCGTTGCGCCCAATGGAAGCGTGAGAAGAGAGTAAATCTCGTCGCCGAATGCGTCATCGACTTCAGAGTAGAGGTAACCAAGCCCAAATGTGACGACGAGTTCATCCGTCGCATAACGCGTGAAGCCAAGCGTGAATTCCCCTGTTTCTGACTTAAAATCCGGCTCGTTTAAGCGCTCGAAACTGATCTCTGCGAATAGGTCGACATCCGCGCGTGGCGTGGCTGGTCGCTCGTATCGAATATCAACACCGTAGTCGACGCCGCCAGTTTCTCCACCTATGCCTGCGACTTCGCCGTCGACTCGAAATCTCTCTGCCCCACCCAGGAAATTGCGATGGAGCCAAAAACTCGACAGGCGAACGCCGTCTATCGTGCTGTACTCAGCACCAAAACCAAAGCGACGAGGCGTTTGTTCAGCCACTTCTATGGTGAGTGGTAAAGTTTCATCGGGTCCCGCAGTTTCGCTCTCGCGAATGACGACAGACTGAAAGCTGCCCGTCCTGCGAAGGCGACGCTCTGCACGGGCAATTTCGTCGGGATCAAATCGCCTGCCGGGTTCTAGACCTGCTATGGTGTCTATCCTGCGAGTCCGAACATCCTTGTTGCCTCGAATGGCAATGTCGCCGAATGAAAGTACTGGACCGGGATCGATTGTAACACTCGCGGAAACGCGATCCTCGTCGTGGCGTGCGACAATGGATTGATCGCTGACATCCGCCAGTGCGTTGCCGTTTTGGCGCCAGGCATCAATCGCGGCAAGCGCGGCGTTTCGGATGTAGGTGGTACCGGCAGCAGACCCCCGGCTGAACTCTTCAGGAAGTTCTGTGCCGCGAGCAAGCGGTCCAATGTTAGTGTCCGAAAACCGGTAAACCGGTCCCATGTCGATCCTGAGGTCGATCTGATCGATCGTTTCCGGGGCGCTCAAAGGCGCGATGCCAGCTGCTTCGCGGCCGTCGAGTGTTATTGAAATCTGGCCGCCGAAGTGTCCCGCACTGTAGAGCACGGCCAAAAGACGTTCGTAATCTGCGCGTGCAGAAGCAAACAATTCTTGGGGATCGTCGATTCCAGCACGTTCTGCTTGAAGGACGAGTGACGCGTTGATCAGTCTGTTCCGCAGGCTCTCGCTAGAGGGGGAAAAGAACGCGTCAATGTTGGTTCCGGCACCAGCTTGGGGCGTTGTCGCGATGACCAACGCGGTGACGACCGCACATATTCTGACAACTGGCCGCAACTTCGGACCCCTCAGACACAATACTGATAATCGTGGATATAGCGTGCTGGTCAAATTTGATAGTGGGTCAATCTGTCATCGCGGCATCTTGATCCTTGCCTAATAGGCGAACTTCACGCTGCGGGTACGGTATTGAAATTCCGTTTTCCTGAAATTTGTCCCAGAGCGCCAGGTAGACGTTGCCCCGTATGTTGGTAAGACCGCCAGTCGGATCAGTGATCCAGAACCTGAGTATATAATCCACTGAGCTATCGCCAAATCCGGTGATGTGGCAAACGGCGGGACGCCCTGATAGCACGCGATCGACGCTTTGGGCGGCTTCAATTGCGAGTTTTCGCACAAGGTGCGGGTCGTCCGTGTAGGACGTACCGAAGTGGATATCGAGGCGCACGAAGTCGTTTGAATGGGACCAGTTGACGACCTGGCCGGTTATCAGGTCTTCGTTGGGAATAAGGTATTCACGGCCGTCGCGCGTGGTAATGGATACGTATCTTGCGCCAAGCGCATTGATCCAACCGAATGTGTCTCCAATCGAAATGACGTCGCCCGGTTTGATCGATTTGTCGAGCAGGATGATGATTCCCGAGACAAGGTTCGACACCACTTTCTGGAGCCCGAAGCCGAGGCCAACACCAATTGCACCAGACAGAACCGCGAGACCAGTGAGGTCGACGCCAACCAACTTTAGGCCAATGAAAAAAGCGGCTCCAAACAGAACGACTTGGAGGAACTTCACTGCAAGGACCTGCATTGAAGGCGAGATGTCTTTGTTCGACTGTATGCGGGTTTTGGCTGTCGAGGTTGTTACTCGGGCGGCAGTGAAAAGGATGCCTATTGTGACCAGCGCTTGGATGATCGTTAGAAGTGATAGCCGCATATCTCCGAGAGAGAACGCGAGGCTATCAAGAAACGCAGAGATCTCGTCGATAAGCCCGAGATAGTAGAGCGTGACATAGCTCCATAGGAACCAGGTCACGATGGTGCGCAGGAACGGGTTGCTCACCAACCTAACCACGACACCGACCAACAGAATGGCGAGTGTGATTGTCCCAATCAGTTCAAGAAGAAAGCGCCTGGACATAAATGGCGTGATCTCAGCCACAATCCCAGCTGCGATCCAGATCAAGAGAGTGAAGATGATAAGAGAGAGCCGCCGGTGCAGGAGGACCAAGGAGCGGAGCTGCCATTTTGGTCTTCCAGAAAGTGTCCGCATCCACTCGTGAAAGCGAGGTTTTATCCATCGCGAAAGGAGCCATGCCGCGACTATGCAAAAGATTAGAATACCAATCTGCCAAAGCCGGGACGGCAACAGAAGAAGAGCTGCCTGGTCTAATGCTTCTTCCCAGAGGCTATTTAGTTGAACGGTGAGTGTGTCCAGTTGCTCCATTTAATTAGGATGCCCGGGCTAGGTCTAAGCAGCAAGCCATCTGGTGGTTAGGATGCAGGCGACAAAGCGGCGGGCGAGAACAGAACGCCAAATTGCTCGCACCAGATGACCACTGACTGAAATGTCGTTATGTCAACGCCTGCTGGGACGCTGTAGGCTTGGTCCCCGACGTTTCCTTTTAGCTGTCCAAGCGCTACCCATTCATTGTTCGCAACATCAGAAGACTTTGCTGGGTCGGGATGGGTCGAAAGCCATACCTCGAGATCGGGGCCATTTGTCACCTGAAACTCGCGAAGTTGCACTTCGTGTCCACCGCCAGCCAACGCGACTATGTCTGCGATACCGCTTCCTTGGTGCGCGCGGTCCGCGTCGCGGAAATTTCCGGACGCAACGACTTGAGCCTCGGCTAACGTTTCAACAACGACCTCATCAAATAGCAACGGTGAAAAGGCGTACCATAAAAAGGCCCCAACGGGCGCACCTACGACGGCTCCCGCAACAAAGATAGCAAGTGTTCTTAACATCGCGTTTGCTCCCAGCATTTTGCTCAATCTTGGGTCATTGCCTGTGCATTTGTCGATGTTTTTCGATCGACTGTTTTCAACGCGTTGTTCGCGTTGTCGGTTTTATGCGATGCCATGTCGGATGGACCTGACGCTAACCTCCTGAATGCGCTTAAATCCATCCCAACGTAGAGAGGATTCGCCATGCAGACTCATGTCAAAGCTCTTGTTGTCGGCGGTGGTGCCGTCGGGACATCCATCGCCTACCACCTCGCAAAAGCGGGTTGGAAAGATGTCATGTTGCTGGAGCGCGATGAGCTGACGTCTGGGTCGACTTGGCATGCCGCGGGTCTCTTGCCGCTTTTCAACATGTCTTATGCGACAACCCACATCCACAAGTACTCGGTGGATTTCTACAAGACGCTGGAAGAAGAGACTGGTCTTAATGCTGGGTTCTCTGTCGTGGGCAACTTGCGCATGGCACAGACGCAGGATCGCATGGACGAGTTCATGCTTTACGCTTCAACCGCAGAAACCTGTGATGTGCCCTACGAGTGGCTGTCTCCCAAGCAGATATCTGAGCGCTGGCCTTTGATCCGGACTGAGGATTTGCAGGGCGCGCTTTATCATCCGACGGATGGCTATATTAACCCCGCCGACGTGACCATGGCGATGGCGAAAGGCGCACGCCAGCGCGGTGTGATGATCGAACGCAAGT
>CAYPVG010000060.1:0-12826 GCA_964414085.1 uncultured Boseongicola sp.
ATCAGGAAGGCCGCCACAATGCCTGGCAGAACAACATGGCTGATAGCGTCCCCGATAAGGGCTTGGCGGCGCAAGATCAGGAAGTTCCCTGGCAAAGCGCAAGCAACTGCGGCGAGGCAACCGATGAGAAGCGGCGTGAAACTGAGCGCGACGAATTCTGCACTGTTCATGGTGTCACCTCGACCGGGCGGCCAATGTGCACAGCGATTGCTGTGATTTGATCTGGTGTCAGAACGTCTTCGATTTGGGTTAGTCCATCATAGCGAGCAGCTGCCATTTCCAAGGCTGGGTCCTGGCGAGCGATTTCCCACCGTTTCTCATCGCGCAAAACGCGAGCGGCGCGTGCTTTCCCGTCTTCTGTGGGCACTCCATCGGCGCGCGCGAGACCGTCGGCTTTCAAAAGACGCAATGTGAGTGGTTCATAAATCGGCTGGCCCTGCGCTAAAGACACCAGCCCTTGCCGGACATGCACGCCGCGTTGGAATTGTCGATGTCGAAGGGCAGACATTACAACACCGCGTGATGGTGCGAGCAGGATTGACAGCACAAAGAACCCGAAGGCTGTCAAGACAATGATGGGTCCTGTGGGAAGGTTTGGCGCGACGGCTGAGGCAGATGCGCCGAGCCACGCCGATAGCCCTCCAATCGCTCCTGCCATGAGGACGACGCGATCTGCGCGATCACTCCAAAAGCGTGCCGCGACCGGCGGGATGATGAGGAGTGCAATAATGAGGATTAAACCGACGATCTTCAGGCCGATGACGGTTACGCCCATCACAAGGCTCATCATAATCAAATCGGTACGGTCCAAATTGATGCCGTTTGCGCGGGCAAATTCGGGATCGAAGCTAGCCATCATCATGGGCCGACGAAATACAGCCACCAAGGCGAGAGCCAACGCCCCTCCCCCTGCGATCAGAAGCGCATCAGCGAAGAGCATTCCTGCGGTGGAGCCGAGCAAGAAGTCCTCTAGCCCTGCCTGTCGGCCAGACGACATGGATTGGATGACCGTGAGAAGTACAATTCCAAAGCCGAAGAACACCGACAGGACGGCTCCAATAGCAGCGTCTTCTGTTAGACGTGTCCTGCTTGAGAGCCATTGGACGGCAAAAAGCCCGGCGGCCGCAGTAATGGCTGAACCGAGCAGGAGACCGGGCAAATTACGACCGTCAGATCCCAGCATGACCATGACGATGAAAGCAAGCGCCACACCAGGCAATGTCGCATGGCTGATCGCGTCAGACACGAGCGCCCGCTTGCGGAAGAATAAGAAACTGCCAGTGACGCCTGCTGCAATACCAAGGAGCGATGCACCTACCGTCACCAGCGTGGCATTGTAGCCAAGCTGAAGAAACAGCGCTTCTAAGAACATCGGGGTTAACTTGCTGCCGCGGCCGGATCGATCCGCGCTGTCGCAAGGCGACCACCATACGCCTGCTCAAGCGTCTCATCCGTGAAAGCGATGCTCGTGGGGCCTTCGGCAATCTTTCGGACGTTCAGGAGCAATACGTTGTCGAAGTATTCCGGTACGGTTGAGAGGTCGTGGTGCACGGCAATCACCGTGCGGCCTTCTTCGCGCAATGATTTTAAAACTGAGATGATCGTCTTTTCAGTCGCTGCATCGACACCTGCGAACGGTTCATCAAGCACATACAGGTCGGCGTCCTGAGCCAAGGCGCGCGCCAAGAAGACACGTTGCTGTTGGCCGCCTGACAGTTGACCGATTTGGCGGTTCGCAAAGTCGGACATGCCCACCCGATCGAGGCAGTCGTTTGCGCGTTTTCGATCTGCCGCTGAGACGCGCCCTAGCAAACCCGTGGTGCGGAAAAGTGCCATCAGCACGACGTCAATTACACGCACCGGAAAGTCCCAGTCGACGCTTGCGCGCTGCGGGACATAAGCAACGCGGCGCATGGATTGGGCCACCGGTTGACCAAACACAGTCACCTGCCCGGACAAGGGTGTGACGATACCAAGGGCAGCTTTCAAAAGCGTGGACTTGCCTGCACCGTTGGGGCCGATGATTGCGGTGAGCTTTCCAGCTTCGAATGTTGCATCGACCGAGAATACAGCCGGCTTTTGGTCGTAAGAGACTGTTAGCCCGCGGATCGCAAACGGGCTTTGGCGCAGGTTTTGCGCCTCGGCTTTTACAATGTCTTCATTTGCGATTTGCAGCATCTAATATTCCTAAGATCCGGCGCTAAGTTTGCCGCTCAATCCGCGTTCGGGCGCGATACCACCTAGTGCGCGGGTTATGGTTGTCGCGTTGTGATCGATCATGCCGATGTAAGTTCCCTCGTACGTGCCGGGTACGCCCATGGCGTCAGAGAAGAGTTCGCCGCCAATCTTCAGCTCGTGGCCTTGCGCTGCGGCACCTTCGATTAGGGCGCGAATGGATCGGTCGGACACGGAACTTTCTACAAACACCGCGCGAACATCGCGCTCGACTATCATGTCGACAAGCTCGCGGATACGGTTCACTCCGGTTTCGCTTTCCGTCGAAATGCCCTGAATGCCTATCACGTCAAAGTCGTAAGCCTGGCCGAAATAGTTGAAGGCGTCGTGAGCCGAGATCAGGACGCGCGACGCATCTGGAACTGTGTCGAGCATGTCCGCTTGATAGGTGGCAATTTGCGCTACGCGACCAAGATATGCTTCCGCATTTTCTCCAAAGACGTCTGCGTGTTCCGGCGCCGCTTCTGACAAAGATTTTTCGACAGCCGCGACGGCATAAAGCCAATAGTCCGGGTTCATCCAGATATGAGGATCGAACCGATCAGCGTAATCGTCGTGGCTTATCAGGTTTTCTTCTGGAAGCGCTTCGGCCACGGCGATCACCGACGTGCGTGTCGAAAGCGTTTCGAGGAAGTCTTCCATCTGCGCTTCCAGATAGAGACCGTTCCAAAAAACAACGTCGGCCCGAGCAAGCGCGAGGATATCGGTACGGGTCTGGCGATAGGCATGCGGGTCAACCCCCGGCCCCATGAGCGCGGTCACTTCGACCAAATCGCCACCTATTTCGCGAACAGCGTCTGCAATCATGCCCGTTGTCGCGACAACCTTCAGCGGTGAAGAGGCAGCAATTGCGCGCGACGCAAAGGTTACAGCAAGCGCTGCACCACCGGCGGAAGCTAGAAACTGACGTCTCTTCATAAGTAATTGGACCTTTCCTATCCCAGATCTTAATGAGAATAATTCGCAATCGCAATACAAAATGAGAACCATTCTCAACAAGTCAAGGTTTGAGGGGCAACTTTTTCTCGCCTAAAGTCGAACTGCGTCGTTATTGAGCGGTGTTGAGACGGCTGTGCACTTGACTCGTTTAGCGACATGGCATCATGGATCTAATAGATAACTTCGGTTCCGGGCCTCGAAGGCCTCGGGCAAAAGGGAATGCGGTGCGGGGATGTCCCCAAATCCGCAACTGCCCCCGCAACTGTAAGCGGCGAGCGACGGCTTAAAGTGCCACTGGATGAGTTCATCTGGGAAGGCAGGCCTGAGCGACGACCCGCAAAGTCAGGAGACCTGCCGGAGTGTTCACCCAGTTCGAGGCGCGGGGCGCGCGGACGAACACGGTTTTCTCCGGTGTGGTGACAATTGTTCGCCGTCCGGAGGTGGTTTCTTCGGACATGACTTGGAGTACGGCGGCCTGGTTGGTTTGGGTCGTTTCGGGGGTTCGGCCATGGATATGGCAGACAAGCGCACGTCCAATATGGATCGGCTCCGCCTGGGCGGTGGCACGTCGCTTGTGCTGGCGCTTTCCTGCCTCGCTCTGGTCGCTGTTGCTGCATCTCTCGTGACAGGTCCATCCGATATGTCGTGGCGTGTGGCGCTCACCGCGCTCATTCAGGACAACGCAGGGCCTGAAACCGTAGTGATGCGCGAAATAAGATTGCCACGCGCCGTTCTTGGCGCATTGGTTGGCGCGGCTCTCGGTCTTTCGGGAGCAGCGATGCAAGGCCTGCTGCGGAACCCACTCGCTGAACCAGGACTCATTGGCGTCTCCGCAATGGCCGCACTGGGAGCCGTGATCGCGCTTCAAACTGGGCTGGTTGCAGCCTTCGCGCTTGCATTGCCTGTCTTTGCCCTTATCGGTGCAGGGTCTGCCGTCGCGCTTCTGCTGCTTTTGGCAGGGCCTCGCGGCTCGTCTTTGGTACTTATCCTAGCGGGCATCGCGATTAGTGCACTTGCAGCGGCGGCGACATCGCTGGTTCTGAACCTCTCCCCGAACCCGTTCGCAGCGAGCGAGATCATTTTCTGGCTCATGGGATCACTCGCTGATCGCAGCTGGAACCATGTTTGGCTTGCCGCACCCCTGATCGTTGCCGGAGGCGTATTGCTGATCTTCACAGGTCGGGGTCTGGACGCATTGACATTAGGCGAGGATGCGGCCGAAGCACTGGGCATTCGATTGCAGCGCTTGCGTCTTATGGTTGTGGCCGGGACAGCTTTGGCGGTCGGTGCTGCAACCGCCGTGACGGGGGCGATTGGCTTTGTTGGATTGGTCGTCCCCCACATCCTAAGGCCACTGACGGGTGGCCTGCCATCACGACTTTTGCCCGCCTCCGCTCTTGGCGGCGCAGTGATGGTTCTTGCGGCGGATGCGCTGACGCAGACGCTTTTGCCGGACCGGGATTTGAAGCTTGGTGTTTTGACAGCGTTCATCGGCGCGCCAGTCTTCCTGCATCTGATCTTCCGTACAAGGAGGGCGATGGCATGAGCTTGCTTTCAGTCGACGGTTTGACGGTGATGCGGGGCACGTGCCCAGTGGTCGACACCGTGCGGTTCGAAATTGGCGCAGGAGAGGTTGTCGGACTGATTGGGCCGAACGGCGCGGGCAAGACAACACTGATGCGCGGAGCCTTGGGGCTTTTACCGTCGACCGGGGCCTCCTCGATTGCTGCCCTGCCCCAACGTGAGCGCGCGAAAGCCGCGGCTTGGCTGCCGCAAGCGCGCGAAATTGCATGGCCGGTGACCGTAGAGACATTGGTTGGTCTTGGGCGATCACCTTACCTTGCGGGCGGACGTCGTTTGTCTGCAGATGATGAAAACATCGTTGCCGATGCATTGGCACGGATGGGGCTGGAGGGTTTTGCTGGGCGTGATGCGACGCAGTTGTCGGGGGGCGAACAGGCCCGCGTGTTGATCGCGCGTGTGCTTGCCCAACGCACACCACTCATCTTGGCCGACGAACCGGTCGCGGGTCTGGATCCGGCGCACCAGTTTTCGTTGATGCGCGTGTTCGCAGATCTTGCGGCGACTGGGACTGCGGTTCTTGTCTCGATGCATGATCTGTCCTTGGCCGCGCAGTACTGTACGCGCCTTTTGATGATGGACCGGGGCAAGTTAATCGCGGACGGCACACCACGCGACGTACTGAGTGACAAGCTGTTGCGGGATGTCTTTCACGTGACAGGTCGGTGGGATGGAGATGCGTTTAATGTCACAGCGGCCCTGGAGGGCGCGGCATGACCGGAGCCCAGCGCATCGTTTGTCTGACCGAAGAGACGGTTGAGACGCTCTATCTGTTGGGTGCCGAAGATCGGATTGTCGGGGTAACCGGCTATGCTGTCCGCCCTGCCCGCGTGCGTCGGGAGAAGCCGCGCGTCGGAGCATTCACCAGCGCAGATGTTCCAAAAATTCTGGCGCTTGAGCCTGATCTCGTCCTGACCTTTTCCGATCTCCAGGCAGATATTGCCGCCGAACTGATCCGGGCCGGGGTTCAGGTTCACGCGTTCAACCAGCGCAGTGTGGCGGGGATTTACGACATGATCCGCACACTGGGCGCTTTAGTGGATCGTTTGGACCAAGCAGCGGCCCTTGTTGCTGAGTTGCAAGCGAATGTGGCGCGTGTTCGTGCGGCGGCTCCTACTCACCTTCAACCGCGCGTGTATTTCGAAGAATGGGACGAGCCGCAGATTGCGGGCATCGCTTGGGCATCTGAGCTGATTTCGATTGCCGGAGGCATCGATGTGTTTGCGGAACGTGCGCGCGCCCAAGGTGCCAAGGATCGAATTCTGTTGCCCGGCGATGTGACAAAGGCTGCTCCTGATCTCATTATCGCAAGTTGGTGTGGGAAGAAGGTGCGACCTGAGAAAATCGCAACCCGCGAAGGATGGGCAGATATTCCCGCGGTTCGCGGCGGTCGGATCGTTGAGGTAAAATCGCCGCTTGTGCTTGCACCCGGTCCGGCCGCGCTGACCGAGGGGCTGGAGGCAATCGCAGCCGCAATACATGAAACAGCTGAAGCCATGGAGCCCGTGTCATGATCGCGCGCTGGGACTTTGGTTTAACGCTGGCTTTGGCCGCCGGTCTGCATGTCGCTGGCTTTGGGTATTTCGCGACAGGTGTGACCGATAGCGGCACAGGTGCCGAGGGTGTTTCTGTGGTGACGCTTGCACCGTCGTCGGAGTATGTCGAGGCCTTGGTGGCCGAATGGGATCAAGTGCCAGAAGCAGTTGATGTCGTTCATGAGACTTCACAGCCCAATTTTCAGGAGGCGGTCCCTTTACAGGCCGTTACGGCTGATCCGGTGGTTTTGACCCGCTTGCCATTGCGTCCAATCGTTCCGGAGTTCGCCGCAGCACCTGAAAGAGCCACTTTGGATGCGCCGAAACTCGCGCAACCCGAAAGTGAAGTGACTCATGAGACGAAAATGGCGGCACTCACGGCGGTTTCTCTACCCCACTCACCGAAGGCCGTCGACTGGCCCGTCAATGAGCCAAAACCGTTTTTGAGCGATATTGCGCCTCCGAAAGTACCAGATTTTGCTGTTGCCGAGGCTCCAAGACCCGTTGAGCGCCCCGTTCGCAGAGTCTCGGCCCCAGCTTTGGTCGCCCGTGGCACAGGCTCGGGTGTTGTGGCTGGACAACTAGGGACATCTTCCGGACCTAAGCCAGTACCGGCGGCGCTTGCGCAGGCCGCACAGGCGGAATGGGCCGGAAAGATTCAGTCGCGCATCGCGCGACATCAACGCTATCCACGCGGAGCCCGCGGTGAGGGTCGCGTAAGGTTGCGGATGACCATTGGAACGGATGGAAGGTTGGGCAATGTCGTCGTTGATCGTTCTAGCGGGTCGGCCAATTTCGACCGCGCAGCACTAAGGGCTGCTGAGGCCGCGGCACCATTTCCAGCAGCTCCGAACACATTGAACAAATCTGCCTATGTCTTTGCGCAGTGGGTATCTTTCGCGCGCTAGGACCGTTTCAGGCGCGGACCAACCAGATACCACGCCGCAAAGCCTAGCAGCGGCACCAGTAGAACAACGGTCCAAACCAGAAGCTTCGTGAGACCAGGGCGTGCTTCCAGCACGCGCATCCAAGCCATGATGCTCGCAGCCCACAGGATCAGAAGGGCTATCCCGCTGTATTGGATCACGTCTATGCCCTCATGGTCTTAGCACATTACTTCGGTCGCGTTTGACGTGAATAACTGCTGGCGCTCAAGAGTGTAACCCGCAACTTGCGATTGCCCTTTCTCAGACGTCAGCCAGTGCTTAGGTTCTGCGTTCTTTCTCGAATTGCCAGGCGCGTTTGTGAGCAGCGAGCGCCTTTTTCAGATCACCCAGTTTTTCGTGGATGTCAGCCAAGGCTAGCGCGAAGTCTCGCTCCCACAGTGGGTAATCCATTTTGGCTGCGATCTCGGCACCGTAACGGTTCAAATCGAGCGCACGATCCAAGTTCTCTCGCGCACACTCAAGTTGTGCGTATTGATTGATGATCTGGCATTGGGCCCGGAAGTCATCGTCTTCGATCGCCAAATCAAGTCCGGCGACGAACGCTACTTCAGCCTCGTCCAGTTTGCCAAGCGCAACATGACACGCACCAATGACTTCTTGCGCGTATGGCATAATGACTTGGTTACTGTGGCGTTCGCACAGTTCCATCGAGGTTTCCGCGTGTTTGAGACCTTTTTTCGCTGAACCGTCGCTCAGCAGCCAACGGGCGACGTTGTGCTCGATGCGCGCCAGTTCCGCGCCAAATGCCATGTCGCGTGCGCGTCCGAGCGTAAGGCCCGCGCGTGAGCGGTCGCCTTTGTAACGCTGGATCGTGGCGCAGGTCGCCAAAAGATCAATGTAGGCGGAGGCATTCACGTCGGGGTTGGCGATACTTAGACCCCGCTCGGTTGCGCAACTCGCTAGATCAAGGCGATTGCGGCTGTAGTAGAGCACACCAAGGATTGAATAGGTGTGGGCCCGGGCGTCCTGATGGTCGGCTTCGGGCAAACAAGACTCCGCCTCGATGCAATTTTCGAGCGAAACATCAAACTCCCCGCGCCATTTCGCTTGCCAACCCAACGTGACAAGCGCGTATCCGCGAGGAATTGACAAGCGATTTTTGGGACACTCTCCGGAGCAAGCTAAAGCGGCGCGGGCATAGGTTTCGCTTTTCTGGCGCGATGACCAACGAGTCGACCAAGCGATATTGTTCAAAAGGGTCGGATCACCCTTTGGCAGCGTAGGATTATTGATGTCGTCAGAAGGTTCCACGTGCTGTTTGCCAGTGATCTCAAGTAATGTGAGCGGTTCTCACTGCCCCACAACCGAATGGATTAAGTGCATTGGCAAGAGTTACCTAGCGTAAAATCGTATCTAACGGATATTTGAGGCTGTTTGGACCTGACGCAACCGGTCAATGTTTGACGCAAATAGACGCGCGCGCGGGCGTATCCCGGGGACACTTCGGCTGAAAGACAGGGAGAGTGACTATGAAGGTTGGGTTCATTGGTTTGGGAAATGTTGGGGGCAAACTGGCCGGTTCGCTATTGCGAAACGGGTTTGACCTGACCGTTCACGACCTTGATAAGTCCGCCGCCGAAAGGTTCCTAAACGACGGCGCGCACTGGGCGGAAACGCCAGAGCGCTTGGCTGAGAGCTCCGACCTTGTAATTACATGTCTGCCCTCGCCTGCCGCGTGCTCGGCAGTAATGGAAGGGGAGCAAGGGCTTTTGCAGGCACTCGGCCCCGGCAAGATATGGGCGGAGATGTCCACGACCGACGCAGGAGAGATGGCGCGACTTGCCGAACGCGTCATTGCGACTGGCGCGGCGGCAATCGAATGCCCGGTCTCCGGGGGATGTCACCGCGCCGCGACAGGTAACATTTCTATCTTCGCTGGTGCCGATCGGGACACATTTGAGCGCATGCTGCCCGTGCTGACAACGCTTGGGCGGCGTGTGCTTCACACAGGGCCGATTGGCAGTGCCTCGACGCTCAAAGTCATGACGAACTATCTGGCAACGGCCAACCTGCTGACGGTTTGCGAGGCTCTCGTGACGATGAAGGCTGCGGGCCTGGACCTAGCGACAACGTATGAGGCAATTCGGATATCAAGCGGGACGTCCTTTGTTCATGAAACCGAAGGTCAGGTAATCCTAAATGGATCGCGGACCATTGATTTCACAATGGACCTGGTTCTGAAGGATATCGGCTTGTTTCAGAAGATCGCCGAAGACGCTGACGTGCCTTTGGAGATCTCACCGTTAATGATCGACATCTTCAAGGACGGGCTGAAACGCTATGGTGCGCGCGCTCAATCGGACGACATCATCTGTCGACTTGAAGAAGCAACGGGGCTGGATATCACAGCACCCGGGTTCCCGGCGGAAATGGTGGACGATGAGCCGGAGGAGCCCGGCTATGAGGTCAAGGTTGCCGACGCTGGTTAGCGCCTGCTGCATCAGCTAAGCTTGCCCCATGGCAGATGAACCGGATCTCGACAGCGCCTACGCGCTTGAAACGCCCGACGACAATCGTCAGCTCTATCGCGCATGGGCCGAAAGCTATGACGCGGACTTCGTCGCGGGAAAAGGCTTTCGGTTTCCGCAACTAATTGCGCAAACCTATTTAGAAGCTGGCGGCACGTGGCCTTGTCTTGATGTCGGGTGCGGCACGGGTGCAGTCGCTAGGATGTTGCCGGATGATGCAACCATTGACGGGATTGATCTGTCTCCAGAAATGTTGGCGGTAGCACGGCGTGGGGGCCGATATCGCGAACTTATCGAGGCCAACGTGATGGACAATCTGGTGTTGGCATCGGCCAAATATGCCGGGCTTGTGAGCTCGGGCACGTTCACTCATGGGCACGTCGACGCGTCACCATTGCCCGTGCTTGTAGGCGCCTTGGCATTGCGCGGCGTAGGCGTACTGTCTATCAAGCCCGAAATTTGGGAGAGCCACGGGTTTTCCGAAACCTTCGAGAGTTTGCGCAACGATGGGATGATCACGGCGCCGCGGCTGCGGGAGGAACTGATATACGCCAGCGCCGATGTTGCTCCGGACGGGCATGCGGATGACACTGGGTTCATTGTCAGCTTTCAGAAACTCTAGTTCACGTGTCTCAGGTCATACTTTTCAACAAGCCATTTGGTGTGCTGTCCCAGTTCACCGATGCGAAGTCACCGACCGAACGGCGGACACTGTCTGAGTTTGGGTTGCCGTCGGGTGTTTACGCGGCGGGGCGCTTGGATCGCGACAGCGAGGGCCTTTTGGTTCTGACAGACGATGGGCGTTTGCAAGCGCGGATCGCGTCGCCAAAGGCAAAGACGAAGAAAACGTATTTGGTCCAGGTTGAGGGCGATCCTAGCGACGACGATTTGGAACCGCTTCGCGGAGGCGTGGCGTTGAAAGATGGACCAACGCGACCTGCAGAAGTGTCACTGATCGACCCCCCTACCCTTTGGCCACGCGATCCGCCGGTGCGGTTTCGCAAGTCTGTACCGGATCGTTGGCTGCGGATTTCGATCACAGAGGGGCGCAACCGCCAGGTCCGGCGGATGACGGCACATGTCGGGTTTCCGACGTTGCGGTTGGTGCGTTGGATTGTTGGGGATTGGACCGTTGAGGGTTTGGCACCAGGGGAATGGCGCGCCGTTTAGGTATCGAAATGTCCGGTTCGTGGACAATGCTGACACTGCAAAAATCACAAACTATGCTGTGAGGCGATTCAAATTGAAGACCAAATAGGCGGTGTCAGATGATGAAATTTGAGGAAGAAATTCGAGACCTTGAACGCTTGCGAGAGGTACTACCGTTTGTTGAAACTGCGCCCGCAGCATTGAAAGTGTCGGATCGACTAAACGAAGTTGGTCGCAACTTCATCGAGTTATCACCGTTCATTATTGTCGGAACCAAGGACATGAGCGGACTTGTGGATGTTTCGCCCAAGGGTGATCCAGCGGGTTTTGTAAAGGTTCTGGATGATAAAACCTTGGCGATACCTGAACGACTTGGCAATCATCGAGCCGACAGCTTCCGAAATATTCTAACTGACCCGAATGTCGCCGTAATTTTCATCGTGCCGGATCATAACTTCACACTCAGGGTTGCTGGAAAGGCTAGGATAGTTCGGGACATTAGTCTCAACTCTCAAATGGCAGTAAATGGTAAAGTCCCTGAACTCGCACTTGTCGTAGATATTGAAGAAGCATTTATGCACTGCTCCAAATCGTTGATCAGATCAGGCATTTGGCGCGACAATACTTGGCCCGAGCGTGGGACTGCTCCAAGACTGGCAGATTGGCAGGTACGGGTTGTTCATGACGGAAGAACTGTGGACGAAGTCTTCGCCGTGCATGACAACGACGAAAAGACACGGATGTATTGAGACTGCATTAAGGTTCCGTTTCCGGCTCAAAGCGGACACCGCCTCGGTCGCTTTCAACGAAAAAGGCCCGCCGAATGGCGGGCCTTTTGATTGATGGTACTTTCCGCGATCAGTCGATCTTCGGCAGAAGCGTGTCCAGAGACGCTTTCGCGTCGCCGTAGAACATCCGCGTGTTGTCTTTGAAGACCAGCGGGTTCTCGATGCCCGAGTAGCCGGTACCCTGCCCGCGTTTGGAGACGAAGACTTGCTTGGCTTTCCAAACCTCCAAAACCGGCATGCCGGCAATCGGAGAGTTCGGATCGTCCTGAGCGGCAGGGTTTACGATATCGTTCGAGCCGATGACGATGACGACGTCGGTATCCGGGAAGTCGTCGTTGATCTCGTCCATTTCCAGCACGATGTCGTAAGGCACTTTGGCTTCCGCCAGCAGTACGTTCATGTGGCCCGGAAGACGCCCTGCCACCGGGTGGATTGCGAAGCGGACCTCTTTGCCCTGTGCGCGGAGCTTGCGGGTCAGGTCGCTGACTGCGCCTTGCGCTTGTGCAACGGCCATGCCGTAGCCGGGTACGATGATCACACTGTCAGCTTCGTTGAGCGAGGTCGCTACGCCATCAGCGTCAATTGCGACTTGTTCGCCCTCAACGGCCATTTGCTCACCCGCAGCACCGCCGAAGCCGCCGAGGATGACGCTGACGAACGACCGGTTCATGGCCTTACACATGATGTAGGACAGGATCGCACCGGAGGAGCCGACAAGTGCGCCAACCACGATCAGGAGGTCGTTGCCGAGTGAGAAGCCGATGGCCGCTGCCGCCCATCCTGAGTAGCTGTTCAGCATTGAGACCACGACCGGCATATCCGCGCCGCCGATGCCCATGATCAGGTGATAGCCGATGAAGAGCGCCAAAAGCGTCAGCAGGATCAGTGTCCAGCTGCCGGAGCCGCCGAGGTACATGAACAGGAACAAAACTGAGAGCGCCGCTGCGGCAGCGTTCAGAAGGTGACCACCCGGCAGTTTCTTGGCCGAGGTGTCGATCTTGAACGGCAGAAGGCTCGAGTTGCCTGAGAGTTTGCCATAAGCCACGACAGAGCCTGTGAAGGTAACCGCACCAATCCAGATGCCCAGCGCCAGTTCAACGCGAAGAATGGTGATTTCGACGCTCGACTTCTTGGCCACCAATTGGCCGAATGCAGACAGACCGTCATTGATTTCCTTGGGAAGG
>CAYPVG010000061.1:0-3840 GCA_964414085.1 uncultured Boseongicola sp.
TTCAATCCAGTCGACGATATCGATATCGCCCAAGCGCGGGTCACCGAGGTTTTCCATCCAGGCTTGAGGACGGCCCGGTCCTGCATTGTAGCCTGCTGAGACCATGACGATATTGCCATTAAACATGACCATAATCTCATCCAGATACGCCGTTCCGATACGCGCATTGTATTGCGCGTCCTCCAGAAGCCGGCTGGCGCTATAGGGGATGTCGAGACTCCCTGCGACCGCCCGGGCTGTGGCCGGCATTACCTGCATCAAACCCCGCGCGCCGACGCCGCTGGTGACCACCGGGTCAAATTCGCTTTCGCGTCGCGCAATCGATAGCGCAAGTTCCGTTGGGACGGGCATTGGATCCACGCCGAGATCAGCAACGGGATAGTAAACAAACGGAACCGTTGTCCCGTATGCCGCGGCGCGTTTCCCGATCATCGTTGCATAATGTGGTTCATCTCGCGCCAGCACGAAAGCTCCTAGCCGGATGATGTCATCAGGCGCGAGCGTCTCGGTCAAATGGGTGAGGAAACGCTCTGCGAGAACTTTTTCTCCCGCTTGATCCAACAGAAGGGCCGCCAAGAACACGGAGTTTCCTGAGAAGCTGGCATTACCTAGATCGACAGCGGGAACCGGGGCGTAAAGTGCGGGGTCCATCGGCTTGCCAGCTTTCTCGGCAGAAAGAAGACCATAGAAGCTTGTCTGGTATTCGGCGCCGAAGGCATAGGCGAGGCGTGCGTTTTCAGTGTCGCCCATGGCTTCATGGGCGCGCCCCTCCCAATACCCTGCCCGACCAAGTGAGATAGGTGTATCGACCGCTCCCCGAAAACGAAGGAAATGGCCTAGGGCTTGTTCGGGATCATCCAGATACGTCAGGGAAAGATAGCCAGATAGCCATTCCAGATCAGCAAAGCCGGAACCCGACTGCAGGCCATGGTTTGACGCGAGATCGTAGGCTTGCTTTGCGCGCCCAGCGCGCATCTCGCTTCTGACAAACGAACGTCGCCAACCGGCCCAGCTTTGCGCCCGACCCAAGTTATTGGGGCTTTGTGCGAGCATCAGGTCAATTGCGCCTTCGTTGCGCCCTTTACGCGCCCTCCATTGCATCCGCTCGAATTGAAGGCCCGGGTGATCGGACAAGTCGCTCGGGACGGCTTTTACCAAAGCATCCACACCGTTCCGGTTGGCCCGCAGCGCCAATCGTGCTTGCGCCAATGCCCACCACCCCCGCGGAACCAGAGATTGCATCCGTCTTGAGTCAGACTCCGCTCCTCTCCACAAAAGCATATCCAAGCGTTCTGTGTGATACTGGGCCAAAGCGCGGCCATACCAAGACAGCAGCTTTGTTTCGTCAACCTCGGAGAACCGATGGGTCAGCCATGCGTGCAGGGCTTCGGCTTCTGCGTCAGCATCCATTCCCTTCGACCGAAATGCAGAAATTAGTGCAACGGCACCCGCACCTGTTTGCGGATGCTGTCCACCAAAGAAACCGATCACATCATCGGCTCTTCCGCCCAGAGGAAGTGCATCTTCAGAGCGCTTGCGCAGATATGCCAGTCCCGGCCAGTCCGGGCGACGATCAAGAAAGCGCAAGACGCTGTCAAAATCACCTTCTTTCGCGCGAAGACGGTGCCATTCGATGATATCGCGTGCGATGGGGTTGATGCCTTCGGCAGTGCGCAGGGCGGCGCGCCAATCTTCATTCTCCATGGCGTCGAACGCACGCGCCAAAACTTCGCCGTCGCGCGCTGTCTGCGCGGACGCCGCTGCCCCTACCCAAACGAGGAAAACCACTGCGAACAGGGCTTTGATCATGGATGCCGATCCGTTCAATCCGTGCCCCTCAGCGTTTTATTCATAAACCATCCAGCGGCGGCTTGGCAATTCTTCTTCTGAAGGATAGTGTCCGCGCGCTGTAAAACTACAATCAACACTAATCAAAGGAGCGTGTCATGTTCAGAGGGTCGATGCCAGCATTGGTTACCCCATTCAAGAACGGCGAAGTGGATTTCGACACGCTCAAACAGTTGGTCGATTGGCACATTGATCAAGGCTCGAAAGGGCTCGTTCCGGTTGGGACAACTGGGGAGAGCCCGACGCTCAGCCATAAAGAGCATGATGCTGTTGTCGCAACAGTCGTTGAAGCTGCTGCGGGGCGTGTGCCTGTGATTGCTGGTGCCGGTTCCAACAATACAAATGAGAGCATCCGTTTGGCACAACATGCGGCGACTGTTGGTGCTGATGCTGTTCTTGTTGTGACGCCTTATTACAACAAGCCTACTCAGGGCGGCCTGTATGCGCATTTTAAAGCCGTGCATGACGCGACTGAGTTGCCGATCATCATTTATAACATCCCGCCGCGTTCGGTCATCGATATGACGCCCGAGACGATGGGCAAGTTGGCTGAATTGCCGCGGATCGTTGGTGTTAAGGACGCAACCGCCGATATCACACGCGTGTCCAAGCAACGCGCGAGCTGCGGCAAGGACTTCATCCAGCTTTCGGGAGAAGATGCATCGGCGCTTGGGTTCAATGCCCATGGCGGTGTGGGGTGCATCTCGGTGACGGCCAACGTGGCACCGAAGCTTTGTGCAGATTTCCAGGACGCGACGCTGGCGGGTGATTATGCAACAGCACTTTCGCTGCAAGATCGGTTGATGCCACTTCATGAGGCGATCTTCTTGGAGCCCGGGCTGTGCGGCGCAAAGTACGGCCTTTCCGTTTTGGGCAAGTGTTCGGATGAGGTGCGATTGCCATTGGTCGGCGTTTCTGACGGAACCAAGACTGCGATCAAAGACGCCATGGTGCATGCTGGGCTGATCAACTGACATCGACGCCTCAAGCCTCGGACAAAGCAAACCTGAGCGGCAGCCTATGGATGGTTGCCGCAATGGCGGGATTTGCCATTGAAGACATGTTCTTGAAGGTCGCTGCCGAAACAGTCTCCACGGGACAGGTGCTGATTTGGTTCGGCATCATTGGTGGCGCAATTTTTGCAGGGATTGCCAAAGCCCAAGGTCAGCTGCTGGCTCCACACGAAGTGTTCCAGCGGACAATGATGGTTCGTAATTCCTTCGAAATCGGTGGGCGCCTGTTCTACACGCTCGCCTTCGTTCTGACACCACTTTCGTCGGCGACTGCAATTCTACAAGCGACACCCATTGTTGTGGTTGCTGGCGCGGCGCTGGTCTTTGGTGAAAAAGTCGGCTGGCGCCGCTGGACAGCTATTCTGGTGGGGCTGTCTGGCGTTTTGACTATTCTGCAGCCTGGCGCGGACAGTTTCACGCCGCTCTCTATCCTTGCGGTACTTGGAATGCTCGGGTTTGCGGGGAGAGACCTGGCAACGCGTGCCGCGCCGAAATCCTTGAGCGGCCCAGTTCTGGGTGCTTGGGGGTTTCTCATGATCTTGATCGCAGGCGTCGGCTATTCTTTGTGGGACTCCGCACCGCTTGTTGTACCCGAAGGCCTCGGCGCACTAGCCCTTATCGCGGCGAGTGGCATGGGCGTTCTGGCGTATTCCTGCCTGACATTGGCAATGCGCACCGGGGACGTGGCTGCGGTCACGCCATTTCGGTACTCCCGCCTGATCTTCGGAGTCGCACTCGGGATCATCGTGTTCGGCGAGACCCTTACGACTTCCATGATTTTGGGAAGCACCGTGATTGTTCTTTCAGGTCTTTACATATTGGCGCGGGGTCGTCGCTAACCGCGCCGCTGGCGCGCACGCGTATCGCGCAATATCTCGACAAGGATTGCTGTCAAAAGCCCAAACATTAGTAGGCCGTTCGCCGCCGACATGCCTCCGAGAAGCCTCCAGTCTTGCGGCAAAAGAATATCCCCAAACCC
>CAYPVG010000062.1:0-7948 GCA_964414085.1 uncultured Boseongicola sp.
GGCAGATTGGGCTGCCGACATCGAGCGCATTCAAGCCACGGTGCCGTTGCTGAAGTCGGGCGAAAAAGCGTTCGCGGATGCCAATCAAGGGTGGCGTGTTGATAACGCTGTGCGGGTGGCACGGGCATGTGGTTCGTTGGACTTCATTCTGGAGCAGCCGTGCCGAACGTATGAGGAGTGTCAGCAGGTTCGGCGGAAGACTGATCTGCCGATGAAGCTGGATGAGTGCTTGACGGATATCGAGATGGCTCGTCAGATCGTCAACGACCGCGGCGCAGAAATCTGCTGTTTGAAGATCTCCAATCTTGGTGGTTTGAGCAAGGCCCGGCGGGTTCGCGATTTTCTAACGGATCATCGCATTCCTGTTGTCAGTGAGGATACCTGGGGTGGCGAGATAACTAGTTCCGCCGTCGCGCATTTTGCAGCTTCGACCCCAGCGGAGTACCTCATCAACTCCACCGACTTGATGAACTACAACACGCGTTCGACGGGTGTTGGTGGACCGACGACTCGGGATGGCAAGCTGTTTGCCACTGACACACCGGGGCTCGGTGTCGAGCCGGATTTTGAAAGTCTTGGTGCTCCGATTGCGACATATGAGGTATCGCCATGAAAGTGACGCGCGTTTCCCTTTGGCATGTTCCGCTGACCAGCCACGAGACCTACTACATGTCGGATGGCAAGACCTGCGATACGATCACCACGGTTGTTCTGCGGTTAGAAACGGATACAGGCATGAGTGGGTGGGGCGAGGTATGTCCGATCCCGCATTATCTGCCTGCCTACGCGGATGGCGTGGTGCCGGCGGTGGAGTATCTCGCGCCCGTTTTACTCGGTGCGGATCCGGTTGGGCCGGAAGCTGTGATGGAGCGTCTTCATCGCCATTTGCAGGGGCATTGGTACGCCAAATCTGCCGTTGATATGGCGCTTTGGGACCTTACGGCTCAAGTTGCTGACCTTCCGCTTTATGCGTTGTTGGGTGGGCGCCAAATGACAGACATGCCGCTCTATCACTCGCTGACATGCGTTGCACCAGACGAGATGGCGCGGATGGCGCGCGAGGCTTACGCCACCGGGATACGACAGTTTCAGGTGAAACTCGGTGCAGATGCTAACTGGCAGGCGGATGTCGCGCGACTGACGATGGTTCGAGAGGCCGTGGGTGAAGGGCCATTGGTTTATGGCGACTGGAACTGTGGGTCTGACGCGTTGACGGCTATTCGGGTGGCGCGTGCCGTTGCTCATCTGGATGTGATGTTGGAACAGCCCTGCGCAACGATTGAGGAATGCGCACATGTGGCCCGATCGACAGGTATGCCGATGAAGCTGGATGAGAGTGCGCTGGATATCGAGACGGTGCTTGCAGGGCATCGGGCAGGGTGCATGCAGGCGGCGGCCCTGAAACTGTCCAAGATGGGCGGTCTGAGCCGGATGCGGCAGATACGTGATCTTTGCCTGACGCTCGGGACAAAGATGTGCGTTGAGGACACTTGGGGCAGCGACATCACCACGGCGTGCTCCTTGCACCTTGCTGCATCGACCCCGGCGCGCGGGTTGCTGAACACATGTGATTTGAGCCACTACGTCGCGCCGCGCCTCGACCCGGGCATACCGGAACGAAAGAACGGCCGGATCGCACCGCCCGAAGGGGCCGGATTAGGTGTCAATCCGGATCCCGAACGCTTTGGGCCACCCGCCGCAGTTATTGATTAACCGCACCGCATTTTGTGGAGACCGAAATGGAAGATTTCAGCAACGCTTTCCCGTCACACGACGCTGGCTGGGTTCAGGATATGCACGCGAACCACTACTTGCAGAGCTGGTCCAAGCAAGGCGCGAGACCAAAGGTTATTACCGGGGCAGAGGGGAGCTGGTTCTGGGATAGCGATGGAAATCGTTACCTCGATTTCCAGTCGCAGCTTGTGAACGCAAATCTGGGCCACCAGCATCCAAAGATCGTTCAAGCGATTAAGGATCAAGCGGATCGGCTCTGCTATATCGGGCCTGCGATGGGGTCGGATGTGCGGTCGGAATTGGCCGCTCTGATGAACGAGATCACGCCACCCAACATTTCATCGACGCTTTTCACCACAGGTGGGTCTGCAGCAAACGAGACGGCCATCCGTTTGGCGCGGCATTTCACCGGACGCACCAAGATTGTCGCGCGGTATCGGAGTTATCACGGG
Organism: uncultured Boseongicola sp.; assembly: GCA_964414085.1. Classification (GTDB taxonomy): domain Bacteria; phylum Pseudomonadota; class Alphaproteobacteria; order Rhodobacterales; family Rhodobacteraceae; genus Boseongicola. The sequence goes on from CAYPVG010000062.1 coordinate 2,187, forward strand.
GCGACCGGCGGGACGCTGAGTCTGACTGGCGATCCAAGACACCATCTCACCCGCGCTGACATGCCAGGAGTGGTGCGGATGCTTGATCCGTATTGCTACCGTTGTCCGATGGGACATTCCGATAAGGCGCATTGCCCTGTCAGCCAGGGTGGGCCGCATCTGGAAGAGATTCTGATGTACGAGAACCCCAACACTGTTGCGGCCGTCATCCTTGAGTCCGTTGTCGGGACCAATGGAATTATCGTGCCTCCAGACGGGTATCTGCAGTCCATTCGCGACGTCTGTGCAAAGCACGGCATTCTCATGATCTGCGATGAGGTCATGGCTGGGTTCGGGCGCACTGGGAAATGGTTTGCGGTTGATCATTGGGGTGTGGAACCGGACATCATCACGTCGGCAAAAGGCATCAACTCGGGATATGTGCCACTTGGCACGATGTCGGTGAGCACGGAATTGCACGATTGGCTTCGTGAGACTCCGCTTCCCGGTGGTTTGACTTATGCCGGACATCCTTTGGCTTGCGCGTCAGGGGTGGCCGCTATCCGGGCGATGCAGGATGAGGGAACGCTCGCGCATGCTACCAAGATGGGCGAGGTGATGCGGGCTGAATTGCACAGACTTGCCAAGAAGCATCCAAGCATTGGCCAAATCCGCGGGCTGGGGATGTTCAACGGAATTGAACTGGTGAAGGATCGGGAAAGCCGCGAGCCGTTGGTGCCGTTTGCAGCTAAAGGTGATGCAGCAAAGCCGATGAGTGACATGATGAGCTTTGCCATGAAGAATGGGCTTTATCTGTCGTTCTTCTCGAACGTCATCCGCCTGACACCGCCATTGAACATTTCTGAGGCTGATCTGACGACGGGCTTGGACATTCTTGATCGCACGTTGGAAATTGCGGACCGAGAGGACACTGGCGCGTAAGGTCTTAATGCGGCGCGGCCTGTGCAGCAGAAAGAACCTTGCGATCGTCTCGTTGCGGGTATATGCCCGCAATTATGGAAACGATTGAGTGCCTTTGTACGAATTTGCGGAGTGCGGCTTTGGCCGGAACCGCATTTTATGACCGCAAGCTTGCACCTGCGGGTGTTAAGGTGACGATGTTTCGGCTTCTGCGGCAGATAGACCGGCTAGATGTGTCGAGCCTGACAGATTTAGCCGAAGCAACAGGTTTGGATCGAAGCACACTCGGACGAAATGTTCGTGTGCTGGAGCGCGATGGGCTTGTTGAGAGTGTTCAAGTTGAAGATGGGCGGAACAAAGCAATCCAATTGACTGAGGAAGGGCGCAAGGCGCTGGACGATGCGGCCCCACTTTGGGCCGAGGCGCAGTCGGAATTGATTGCAATGCTGGGGGAAGATGCGGACCATCTGTTGGATGTTCTCCGTCAGGTTTCCAAGCTTAATCAGGCACATGCGGGAAAGGACTGATGGCTATGGCATCAAAATGGAATGGCGCTGGTGTCGCCTTGGCGTGTGGTTCACTGATCTTGTTGTTCTCGCTTGGCATCCGGCACGGGTTTGGGCTGTTCCTCCAGCCCATTTCGTTAGAGCAAGGTTGGGGTCGCGAGACATTTGCCTTCTCTATAGCTCTGCAAAATCTGGTTTGGGGAGCCAGTCAGCCCTTTGCAGGGATGCTGGCAGACCGCTTTGGGGCGAAGCTGGTTGTGATGGTCGGCGGCATTCTTTACGCACTTGGGCTTTGGTTGATGTCGCTCGTGGCGGGCGAGGCTGTTTTCATTCTTGGAGCGGGCATTCTCATCGGATTGGGCCTTGCTGGCACCACGATGCCCGTGATTTTTGGTGCGATTTCACGACTTGTTACGCCAGAGCAGCGTTCGATGGCGATGGGCATCACGATGTCGGTCGGCTCTTTCGGACAGTTCGCCCTGTTGCCCATGACGCTGGGCGCGATTGGATTTCTTGAGTGGGACGGCGCGCTTGTTGTGCTCGCTTTGGCGGCACTGTTCATGGTGCCTCTGGCCCTTGGTATTCGCCACGCGGAAGTTCCGACAGGCGCGGGGGTGCCGGACACGTCGACGGTTCGCGAGGCGCTGTCAGGCGCTTTTGCCCACCGGGATTTCTGGCTTCTGTCGCTTGGCTTCTTTGCCTGCGGATTTCAGGTGGTCTTCATTGCCGTTCACTTACCAGCTTACCTCGCGGATGAGGGTGTGGATGTTTCTGTAGCAACTGTGGTGCTCGCGCTGATTGGTTTGGTGAACATCCTAGGGAGTTATCTGGCTGGCTTTTGGGGCGGACGGCTTAGAAAGCCGATGCTGCTTAGTTGGATCTACCTTGCGCGCGGCGCTCTGATTGCTGGGTTTGTTTTGATGCCCGTTACGGCGATGTCCGCTTATATCTTCGGGGCGCTGATGGGTCTGTTCTGGCTGTCGACTGTTCCACTCACCAATGGAACTGTTGCAAGTGTCTGGGGCGTGAAACACATGTCGATGTTGGGGGGAATTGTGTTTTTTGCTCACCAGCTTGGGTCTTTCGCCGGCGGCTGGATGGGCGGCTGGTTGTATGACCGGACAGGGAACTATGATATGGCTTGGGGCGTGGCGATTGGCTTGAGCTTGATCGCGGCGGTATTGAACTGGCCGATTACCGAACGGCCAGCGGAGAAAGTGGCATGACACGTTCAATGCAAGTGATGATGTGGATCAGTGCGTTCGTCGTTGCGATGGCGGTGTTCCAACTCTATCGCTCGCCGGAAATGATGTACCACCTTTCCGCATTGCGTCTGTGCTAGAGCGCCGCCAGGTGAGGCGGCGCAACTATTGCTAGAAGCGGTATCTTTCGTCTGGTGTGATCGAATAGACGGAGTGACTTAGGTCATACTCCTCCATGAAGCGTGCGATTGCGCCGAATGTCGCGGTGCCAACAGTAGCGCCATGATCCGATGTCGTCAGCGCACCAGACGCAAGCGGTGCGAACGCGCGCTTGAGGCCGCCGATCTTGATCGGCTGGGGATCGAAGTGTGCACCGATGTTCGCCTTGATTTGTGCTTGGTCGGTTGTGTTGTAGAGCGCCGCCATCATCACATCGAGAGTATGCTCGGTGCAGTTTTGAAACCGCTTGTTCGACGGGTTAGCTAGCACCGAGTAATTCGCGTTGTGCAGGTCGCGGTATGTGGGGCTTGTGATCGTCTTCAGGAGCTTTGCCTGCAATCGCGGATCGGGGATGATGATCCCGGCATCGAGGCGCTGGGCGCCGGCGAAGAAGTCAGCGGGCGTGTCCTGGACAAGGTGGCTTTGTGTCTGATCGTCCGCCAGCTGGTACAAGTTGTATGCCCTGTAGCCGTAGCTTTTGGAGCCATTGGTTTCGGTGATTTCCGAGTACACCCAATAGGCAACGTGTGTGTACTTGATGCCTTCTGGAAGGGTGCGCGGATCGCGGCCCATACGGGCCACGATTGCTACATGTGCGCCGCGCGCGGCGAGGTCTTTTTGCACCCGATCTGAGAAAGTTGCGACCTCGTGCGCGGGCAGGATGGGTTCAGATGCTTCGCTTGAACCGGCGGTGGCCAGTGTCGGCGATACGGCGACGAACCCTGCAAGAATGATTGCAATCAGGCGTTTCATGGGTGCTCTCCTATCAGTCCAGCGCAGGGGCGCGGTTTGGGATCGTTTGCGTGTCGATGTAGAGCGGGGCCGTGCCGACCGTCGCAAGATCCGTTCCGGCTTCAAGAACACTATCGCCAGCGCTTTCTAGAGCGGACCCTGTCACATAGAGGACCGAGCCTGCGGCGATGACCGGCACAGCGACGGCTGTGGACACGCCGGAGGCGACGGCCGCTGAACCGTGTGCAGATGCAGCCGCTGAATGCTCGGAAGCAGCGGATGAGTGCTGAGCGGACCCGCCTGCTTGGGCTGGGGTTACTGCGAATGCGCCAACTGCGGCAGCTGTGGCGGCGAGTGCGATTGTAGCTTTGATCATTGTCTTAACTCCGTTTCATGAACAATGTTCACAAAACTTAGTAATGCGCTTGCGGTGCGTCAATAGATTATTTGAACAATGTTCACATTTCTGAGTGATTTTTTCTTAAGTCGCTGAATTCAATAGATTCTATTTTCGAGAGTTTCTCAGATTGGCTCAGCGAATGCGACGTTCATCGTTTCCCTAATGCGAAATCCTAGATGTTCGTAGAGCTTTACGGCGCGCTCATTGATGTCATGGACGTGAAGATAGGGTGTGTCCCCGCGTTCCAGCGTATTCTTCACGAGTGTGCGACAAAGGGCGCGGGCATATCCGTTGCCAAGGTGGTCGGGATGCGTGCAGACGGCGCTGATCTCGGAGTATCCGTTTTGCTTCATACGTTCACCGGCCATTGCTGCGAGCGAACCGTTGACACGAACGCCCCAGTAATCCCCAAGAACATGTGTACGTGTCCCGAACGGTCCGGGGTTGGTGAGCTTGGCCAAAGCTACCATCTCGAGAGCGTCGTCCGCTCCGAGTCGAACGATATCGATCGTGGTTTCTCCCTCGGGCGCTGGTCCTTCCCAAAGCATTTGAAAGTACCTCCCTTCGTGAATGAACGTGGCACCAGGGGGGCATTGAGGGACGACCTTTCCCGCCAGCGCGACGTTCCCCAAATTTTGGATGAGTGTGCCCAGCGCGGTCAGAGAGTCATCACTTTGATCAGGTATTCCGGCTAAAGGTCCAATATCTGTCTGGTAGCGCAACGCCGGTCCTTCATTGATGGCATGCTCTGCGTGGCGCGTGGTGAGTGCGTGCCACATCGGTCGATCAAGAACATGTTCAGCCATTGTTATCTCCTTCGATGTTGCGCGGGGCGCGTTCGAGAAAAGGCTTGGTGTTGAGCTCAGTTTCGATGTGGTCAAGCTGCTCGGTTATGGGGCCTTTCGCGCCCTCGACCACTTGGCTCAGGCACTGGACCAGACGCGGGGCGATGCGACCTTTCGCGACCGACATGGCTTCTGCGCCAAGGTCGGTGAGACTCACCTCGCGTTGGCGTTTGTCTTGCTTGCCTTGCGAGACGGTGACGAAGCCTTGCTTTTCCAACAGACCAACAGTGCGTGTCACACCTGGCTGACTTATGCCAAGTTTTGCGGCAAGCGCGCTGATGGTTAAGCTGCCGGCTTCATCGACAGCAAAGAGCAGCGGGAAGTGGCTACTTTGGACCGAGACACCTTCGTCTTCGATAAGTGTTTGTGTTTCGGCCTGCATCTTTTCTCCGATACGCCGGAAGCGAGTACCGAAGGCAAGAAATCCCTGTTCTCTGATGAAATCGCGACTCACTACAGCTCTCCCTGTCGTTTGCATACGTCGTTATATAACATGATATGTAAATGCAACCCCGAAGATTAACGCGTGCGCTTGACGTTCCGGAGCCTGTCACCCACGCTGAAGAAAATTTCGATCGAGGTTTGTCTGAATGACCGATTTCCTACTGCTCGCCTTTGTTTTTCTCGTCGCTGGAGTTGTGTCAGTGCCCATCGCTTCGCGACTAGGGCTTGGGTCGGTCCTTGGATACCTCATTGCCGGCATTGTGATTTCCCCAATTCTGGCGCTTTTGAACGTGGATGTTGTGTCCATTCAGCACTTTGCCGAGTTCGGCGTCGTGATGATGCTGTTCCTTGTGGGCCTTGAACTTGAACCCAAGCATCTTTGGTCGATGCGCGGGCAACTGCTGGGCCTTGGTGGCGGTCAGGTGGCGATTACTACTGCTGCCGTGATGGGCGTTGCGTTGGTGTTCGGGCAGCCATGGACCATCGCGCTGGGCATCGGTTTGGTATTGGCGCT
>CAYPVG010000063.1:0-4792 GCA_964414085.1 uncultured Boseongicola sp.
GACCGATCCATCAAGATCGCCCCATCCATTCTTGCCGCCGACTTTGCCAATTTCGGAGCCGAATGCGCGGCCGTCGAAGCCGAAGGGGCCGACTGGATTCACGTAGACGTCATGGACGGTCATTTCGTTCCGAACATTTCATTTGGCGCATCCACCTGCGCTGCAATCAGGCCTCATATTAAAGGGGTCATGGACGTACACCTTATGATCGCGCCGGTTGATCCGTACATCGAAGACTTTGCAAAAGCCGGAGCCGATGTACTTACCGCACACGTCGAAGCAGGACCACACATCCACCGCACGCTTCAAGCCATCCGCGGCGCGGGCATGAAGGCAGGCGTTGCACTGAACCCCGGCACACCTGCCGATGCCATAACCGAAGTGCTCGATCTTGTTGATCTGGTTTGCGTCATGACGGTGAACCCAGGTTTCGGCGGACAGAAGTTCATCGATATGACGTCCAAAATCAGCGCTATCCGCGCAGCTATCGGTGATCGCCAAATCCATATCGAGATTGACGGCGGCGTTGATCCAACGACCGCACCTCTGGTGACAAAAGCGGGTGCCGACGTCTTGGTTGCCGGGTCGGCTGTTTTCAAAGGCGGGAGCGTGGACAATCCTGCTCCCTACGGCGAAAATATTCGCGCAATCCGTGCTGCAGCCGTGGGCACATACGCCTGAAAACACTGACAATTTCGCAACGCTTCGCACCGTCACAAAGCCGACGGTTTCGCCTGCCTTGACCCGAACCCTGTTTTGGCGAGACAAACGCACGTGCCGGGGGGCAGCAAAGACGAGCATTGCGCGTGACACTTTTCGAAGCCCTCAACCTTTCCGCGATAATCGTATTGACGCTCGTATCTCCGATGACGGGCTCGTTCCTAAAGTGCTGGGCCGACCGTGCCGCGATTGGCAAAAGCGTGACAGATGGCCGATCCTACTGCGACAGTTGCGGCAAAACACTCGCTGCGCGCGACTTGATACCGATCCTCAGCTGGATCTTTGCCGGGGGCAAAAGCCGCTGCTGCCAAACTCCGCTTCGCTGGACCCTCCTCACACCCGAAATCACAAGCCTGCTTCTTGCAGTTTGGGCGGTGACAACGATGCCACTGCATCTCATGCTGCCTTCGCTCTTGGTTGCCTGGCTTCTGCAAGCCATCGCTCTCCTTGCCGTCCCTGCTCCGCGTGTGGCGACCATTTTGTCCATGAGCCTGGCCATCCTTGGATTTGGACTGTCGCTTTCCGGATTAACCGTCCGTGCCGACGCAGCACTTCTTGGTTTCGCTCTTGGATTGCTCTGTGCTTCAGTAGCTTGGACTGGGGCAAGCGATCCAAAGGCACGGTTCCTGCAAGCTGCAGTTCTGTTGCCTGGCATGGGTGCACTTCTCGGCGTCACGCTCATGTCGTTAGCCATTCTTTCCGGCGCGCTTCTTGCGGTTTGCCACAGCCTTGTAAGCCGCGTCATCAAACGCGATGGTGATTCCGACACTCCCCCCGCTACCTCTGTGGCAATAGGGCTTGCTGGGGGGACGTGGCTTATCTGGATATACGGAAACGATATTGTCCGGTTCATAGTCTATGGCTACTGATCGCGTAACTAATGGAAACAATACACTAAGTGGTGCCGCGACAGTTTCGCCTTATGCACACAATCCCGCCACAGTCGCTGGGTAAGAAATGTCTCAAAACACATCAGGAACGAGGCCCGCTGTGAACGCGCAAACACCTATCCAGTCAATTGACGTTTCCATTGTCATGCCATGCCTCAACGAGGCTGCGACAATCGAAGCCTGCGTAGAGGTTTGTATGGAAGCGCTGGACACGCTCCGGACCGAACACAATCTGACCGGTGAGGTCATCGTCGCCGACAATGGCAGCACCGACGGCAGCCAGGACCTAGCGCGTGCAAAGGGCGCTCGCGTAGTGGACGTCGACGAAAAAGGATACGGCGCAGCGCTTCGAGGCGGATTTGCCGCCGCGCATGGTCAGTATTTCGTCATGGGCGACAGCGACATGTCCTACGACTTCCGCGAAGCAGTTCCCATGGTGCTGCAGCTCGCTGAAGGTGTTCAGATGTGCATGGGCAACCGCTTCAAGGGCGAGATCAAGCCAGGCGCGATGCCTTGGAAGAACCGCTACATCGGCAACCCCGCCCTATCAACGATCCTGCGCGTTCTGTTCAAAACAAAGATTTCCGATAGCCACTGCGGCCTGCGCGCTATCCGCCGAGACGCTTATGAAGAACTGGGCCTAACATCGACGGGCATGGAGTTTGCTTCCGAGATGGTGCTGAAATCTGCACTCAAGAAGTTAACGCTGGGCGAGGTTCCCGTGACGTTGTCACCAGACGGTCGCGGACGCCCTCCACACCTCAGCCCGTTTCGCGACGGTTTCCGCCACCTGTTCTACATGCTCATGCTCAGCCCGACGTGGCTGTTCTTTGCACCCGGCGCCCTTCTCTTCGCGTTTGGCTTCCTGATCCTATCTTTGTTGATCGCACGGCCGGACGAAGAGATGATCCGTATTGGCGCCTTCGGTCTAGGCAACCACTGGGCGGTCGTCGCGTCGTCCTGCATCATTATCGCTGTGCAAACGATTGTTGGGGGGTTCGCGGCCCTCATACTTGGCGCTCGCGAAGGTTATATGCGCCCGACGGGAACGCTTGCCTCTCTTATCCGTGGTTCCACACTAGCCGGATGGCTTCTGGTAGGCGCGGGAACTTTTGCTTTCGGGTTTGTTTGGGCTGCATTCATTGCAGGAGGATGGTTGCAATCGGGATTTGGCGCACTTGACCAGATCAGAAATTTGCTTGCCGCACTCACAGCAATGGTCGTCGGTGTGCAGGTCGCTTTTGGCGGCTTCCTTCTGTCCATTGTGGCTGGCAACAAGATGTACCACCGCGCTGTGCTCTCTTCTGATCTTAACGAGAACTAAGGTCGAAGGCTGGCTCGAGCAAGGTCCCCCGCGGAAACCCCATTTCAATCAAATCCGCGCCGCGAATCACAACACTTGGACCGTCACTCAGTAGTGGCGGAGCTTCACCACGATAGCCGTAAATGATCGGTCTATTAGTCAAATCAGGGTCGTTGCGAATGAAATCCGGCATGAACCAAATGCCAGCCATCTCAACCAATACACTGTCGACATCGAGCGCCTCAAGCTTTGCTTGAGCCTCTGCTCGCGGGCCAACCTTTGCTTCCACTTGCCAAGACCGCCAAGGAAGGAAAACAACAAAACCGATCAATGCAGACTTTACGACAATGCTCCGTACACGAGGAAAGTCGTCATATGTGTAGTACACCGCAAGGGCTACAAGGATCATGTTGCCAAGCACAGGATGGTAATACCGAGACCCGATTGAGTGCATCTGGTTTGGCATTAGCAGAATATTAATCAGCACTGTGAAGGCAAAGCCAAGCACGCACACCGTTGGAAAAACAGACAACTTACGACGGCCAGCGACTCCCATCATCAAAAGCAAAACAACTGCCGGCGATAACCACAGTAAAAAACGCCAAAGATTTGTCGCTAAAAACAAAACCGAAAAGTGGCGATCGGTTTCCCCAATGTCGTCGCTGAAATTCAGGTAGTTCGAAATGTAGTCCACTTCGAAAAAAGTACGCGGAAGCACGCTCGCGTCGCCGGTCTGAAGCCACACTGCAATCTCCGGCCACGTAACCCACAGCGGCACACTTATGCTGTAAGCCACAATGTATGGAACCGTCTTCCATCGACTGCCGAAATATCCCAACAGCATCGCGATCCCGAACGGGAAGACATAAATCGCGTGCACATGTACCTGATGAATGCCAATAGCGAAAAACCCAACACAAGCAGCGGCGATATGCGCCGGCCAACTGCCACGCAAAAAAAGAGCGAGCCAAACCGTGTTAAAAGCGAGGTGCGTCGTGAAAGCAAAACCCGATGCCGAAGTAAGCAAGACTTGGGGCGACGCAACGAGCAATGCCGCTGCAAGAAACGGCGCCTCTGCGCGTTCAGGGAATTGTCGCCGGGCAATGTCGGCGATCGCAAAGACCGTGATACCAGATAACAAAGCGTGGGCGATCGCCTGATCATGGGCAGCCGGAAACACCGCTAAGATCGCCGCGTGAACTGGGCGGTAGTGCGAACTCCAAAGCTGGTGGGTTTCGTCGATATAGGTAAAATAGGGCTGCAAATTCGGATGAATGGCATAGGCGGCATCACTTAGTGGCGCCATCAAATTTCCACCACGAAAGATCGCCGCTTGGAACGTTGGCATGAACTCGTCGATGGACAGTGGGTAGTTGTGATGCGCCACATATCTAAGAACCAAGCTCAACGCTGCGGCGATCAACGCAAGAATTGGTACCGCAAATGGATGTGCAAATACATTTGATCTCAAGGAGTCCCTGCCTGAATAGAACGCCAGAAGCAGAACGACGGCCATTGCGGGCCCCATCCAAATATCTTGGGCCGCGAAAAGATGCATCGTCACAAAGTATCCGTTCGCAGTATCGCTTGCACTGACGATACCCTTAGCCAGAAGCCAGTAAGCAATGACCGCTGAAAACACACACAGCAGTGACGCCAACAAAGTCGACCGCCTCAACATTACTTCTTGCGTCAAAGCAGCGGCCTCCTCGGCTGATGGTATTGTTCGCTCAGATACCGGGCGGCCGACACTGCGAAGACGACGAGCAATTGCGCAAGCATCCCAACCAATCGCACATTAACGGCAGCGATCGCTGCAACACTTGCGGTGGTACCGCCCAATACAAGAACAGCGCTCCATGTCCATTCGGCGACGCCA
>CAYPVG010000064.1:0-3801 GCA_964414085.1 uncultured Boseongicola sp.
AGGCCCGCCTTGGCGTCTAAACGACGCGCGACAACAGGTTTTGCAGTGTCAGCCGCTCTTCGGCTGAGATCGGCTCCAGTATTTCCCCGACGACTTCTGCAACGGCCCGCATGAGTTCGCGCACGACTCCTTCGCCCTTCGCGGTTAAGAATACCAAAGTCACACGTCCGTCGTCGGGTGACACCTCTCTGTCTACCAAACCCTTTGTTTCCAAAGACCGGATCATCCGTGTCATTTGAGACTTGTCTCGTGCCACTCGTTTTGTGAGCTCATTCAAACTGATGCGGCCTGCATCGCAAAGCGTCATGAGCACAATCCCCCCTCCCGGCCCTACGGCTTCCCGGTCAAAGCCCGGCGCGCGCTCCTGCAGTCCGAAGTGAATAGTCCGCATAAAGCGATCTATAAGTAGTGCGAGGTCGGTATCGTGCATTTAGTTGACTTTGTCTACTTCCTGATTTAGTGGACATTATCAACTTAACGGAGCCAACCGGCAGTCGCAATGGTAAGGGACAACAAATGACAAATGCACAAAAGACCGCGCTAAAAGGGGCCGCAATCCTATGGGTGATTTGGGGCTTAGTGCATACGTTGGCCGGCGTTATCGTCTTGAGCAGTGACGCTTCAGGTGGTTTCCAGGCCGTCGCGGACGCAGTCGATCCAGCGCTTCTCGAAGCGGAATATCATGGAGCCGTCGGCGGTATTCTCAACCAACACGGTTGGAACCTCGGCTGGTTCGGCATTGCGACGATCATCGGCGGTATTCTCATCTGGAAACAGAACACCACCGCGATATGGGTGACAGGTATGATCGGTGGCCTTGCAGATGTTGGCTATCTGCTATTCGTCGATTTTCCGGGATACGTGAATTTCTTCCCGGGAACCGTCATGACCTTCGTTTCGGGGACAGCTATCGTGCTGAGTTTCTGGGTCTGGCTATCGGTCCGACGCACCGCAAATTGATGCGCGCGGATCAAGAAAACAAGCGCAAGGGCACCTGAAAGCCCTACCGCAAACCGTGCCCAAATCTCCGCGCACTCATCATGCACACCCGGCGATGCCTGTCCTGTCGCCTGCAGTTTCATCCTGCGCCCACCGCTAGACGCTTGCTTAAGCGGTGCAATCGTATAAGCACAAGGGTAACGACAAAAAGAAATGCAGGCATATGAACCATATCCCAGACCGCTTCGAGGCGCAGACCGAACTTCGGGATGCGAAAGACTGGGTACGTATTCTGGCGGAGTACCGCGAGCCGAGCTTTTCACGTAGTTGGATTGAACTGGGAATTACCATAGGCCCGTTCATCTCGCTCTGGGCTCTGGCCTGGTGGTCTCTTTCCCACAGCTACTGGCTGACTTTCGCGTTATCCCTCTTCAATGCTGCATTTCTTTTGCGCCTCTTCGCCATTCAACACGACTGTGGGCACGGGGCGTTCTTCAAGAACCGAAACGTAAGTGACTGGCTTGGACGCTTCATCGGGGTACTTACGCTCACTCCATACGACGTTTGGAGACACGCTCATTCCATTCATCACAGCTCTTCAGGCAATCTCGACCGCCGTGGAATGGGCGACATCAACACGCTCACGGTGGCCGAATACCACAGTCTTTCAAAATGGAATCGACTGCTCTACCGCCTTTATCGGCACCCGATCGTTATGTTCGGGCTTGGGCCAGGCTATCTATTCTTTCTTGAAAATCGCCTGCCCATGGGCTTCATGGAAAGGGGAAAATTCTGGCTCAGCGCGATGCTCACTAACGCCGGAATTTTCGTCGCGCTCGGCACAATTATTTATTTTGGCGGGCTGATGCCAGTTCTTCTAATATTCCTCCCAAGTTCTTTGCTGGCTGCCACTGCGGGCGTGTGGCTGTTCTACGTGCAACACCAATTCGAAACCACGCATTGGGAAGCCGAGGAAGACTGGCAAGTGCACGAAGCCGCGCTGCAAGGGAGCTCGCACTACGTGATGCCATCTGTGCTGCAATGGTTTTCAGCCAACATCGGCATCCACCATGTGCATCACCTCTACAGCCGCATCCCGTTCTACCGGCTACCGGAAGTGCTACGGGATCACAAAACACTCGCAGACGGCAATCGAATGACAATTCGCGAGAGTATCGCAAACGCGCGACTTCATCTATGGGATGAAAAAACAAAAACTCTGATCTCGTTCGCGGACGCGCGCGCCTAGTCGATCACGTCACGCGCCGTAGAAGGTGTAGAGCTGGGCAGTCAAAAGCCCTACCGCAAACCGCGCCCAATTCTCCGCGCAACCTTCATGCCTTGCGCGGCCTTCTTGCCTCCTTCGGTTTGCCCCATCCCGCGATCATTCATCGCTTGGCGCACAAACTTCATCCCAAACCGACGTACCAGCATCCGGATCAATCGCTCAACATTCATCGCTCAATCCTCATCCTCGAACATCTCGGCCTGATTTTCGTCGTGGTCCTCATCCTCACCCGGTAAAGGCTCACCCGGAGGCGGCCGGCTCTCTAGCAGCCCTGCGGCCCGAAGCTCTTTAACACCCGGCAGATCGCGCGCGCTCTCCAGCCCGAAGTGATCCAGAAAGTCCTGCGTCACCACGTAAGTCACCGGACGTCCCGGCGTCATCCGCCGTCGCCCGAACCTGATCCACTCCAATTCCAGCAGCTGATCGACCGTTCCCCGAGACACCGAAACGCCCCGGATTTCTTCAATCTCGGCTCGCGTTACCGGTTGATGATAGGCGATAATCGCCAAAGTCTCGATCGCAGCGCGAGACAACTTCCGCGTCTCAACGGTCTCTTTGCGCATTAGAAACCCAAGGTCGGGAGCTGTGCGCATCGCATAAGCGTCGCCCACCTTCACAACCGACACCCCTCGCCCTTCGTAGCGCTTCTTCAACAGGTCAATCGCCGCCGCCCCATCCGCGCCATGCGGCATCCGCGCATTTAGCTCTGCAACCGTTACAGGCTCGGCAGTCGCGAATAGGATCGCTTCAACCATGCGCTCCTGCTCGGCCAAAGGCGGTGCCTCAAACAGGCTTTCGTCGTGCGCTTCCGGCTCAACCACGTGCCAAAGCCTTGATCTGAATTGGGGCAAATGTTTCCGTCTGGCGGATTTGCAATACTCCGGCCTTCGCCAATTCCAAGGACGCCGCAAAATGGGATGCCGTGGCCGAGCGTCGCCGCGCAGGGTCAACCTCCCAGCCTTCGGGCAAGTAAGACAGCAAATCCGTCCACTCGCCAGCAAAGCCCATCAACCCGCGCATGCGCTCCAGCGCTTGCTCCAATGTCATCACATGCGACCGATCCATCGCATAAGGACGGAACTCATCCTTCGTCCGGATCCGCGCATAGCCCTGCATCAGATCCAAAAGCGTGGCGGTGTACTTCACCTTCCGCACTCGCGTCACATCCTCGGGCACACCCCGCACGAAGAAGTCGCGGCCCTTCTGATCCCGCGCCATCAGCTTGGCCGCAGCCTCACGCATGGCTGACAAACGCTCAAGCTGGAACGCCAGATGCGCCGCAAGCTCTTCACCTGATGGACCTTCATCCGCCGGATCAGGCGGCAGCAACAAACGGGACTTCAAAAACGCCAGCCACGCCGCCATCACCAGATAGTCAGCTGCTAGTTCAATCCGCAGCGTTTTTGCGCGCTCAACAAACGCCAAATACTGCTCCGCCAGCGCCAAAACCGAGATCTTCCGTAAATCTACTTTCTGCGTCCGACTAAGCGTCAAAAGCAGGTCCAGGGGCCCCTCAAATCCGTCGACATCGACAATCAGGGCTTCCGCCGCAAGGCGGGCCTCTACATCGTCAA
>CAYPVG010000065.1:0-9091 GCA_964414085.1 uncultured Boseongicola sp.
GGTGGCTTGATGCAGCCGCCGCCAGGACTTTGGACCCATTTTGCGGATCGACAGGTTATTCGACGTGATCGCCAGCGGGATCATCAAGACAAAGCCAAGCATACCGATGGTGATGTACGGACGCTTAATAATGTCGGCCCAAATCTGGCTCAGGATCTGAACGTCGAGCACCAGCCACACCAAAAGGTGTAGGAAGACATAGAAGAAGGTAAGCAGCCCGAGCGCACGGCGGAACTTTACTAGGTTCACGCCGAACCAGTTGCGAATGGGTGTCACGGCCAGCACGACAATCATCACCTGCAGGGCCAATTCGCCCAGCTTGTGCTCAAGCGCTTTGATCGGTTCTGCGCCAAGGCCCCCGGTCAGCCCCTGATAGAGGAACCACGCCGGCGGAATGACCCCCAGTATATAGAGTGGCCAGGCCGGCACTTTTCCAAGTGCGATGTTTATGCGTTGTGCAGCGGTCATCAGCAGCACGCTTTCCCTTCTTGTATCGGAGGACAGGGCACGGTGCCGAACGAGCACCAAACGCAACAGTCTCCGGGTTTTGGACGCAACACGACATTGCACCCCGGACATTCGTAGAAGAACTGGCAGGCATTCTTCGGCATTTCGCCTTCACTTGTCGCGCTGCACTCTGGGCAGGTCAGTGCCGAGCGCAGTTGAATGCCGCCAGCGTCTTCCAAGTTAGTAGTTCACTGAGAGGTCCATTCCCGCATAAAGCGACGCGACCTCGTCCTCGTAGCCGTTGAACATCAGCGTCGGAATGCGCTTGGCAAAAAGTCCGCCGCCAATTTTGCGTTCCGTGGCCTGGCTCCACCGCGGGTGATCCACCGTTGGGTTCACATTACTATAGAAGCCGTATTCACGTGAGTTCGCCATGTTCCAGCTGATTGGCGGCTCGTTCTCGGTCAACGTGATCCGAACAATCGACTTGATCGATTTGAAACCGTACTTCCACGGCACCACCAATCGGATGGGCGCGCCGTTCTGATTTGGCATCGGCTCATCATAAAGACCGGTCGCCATGAGTGTAAGCGGGTGCATGGCCTCATCAAGACGCAAACCTTCGCGATACGGCCAGTCCAATACAGGGCGTTTCTGACCGACCATCTCGTCCGGACGAACCAGCGTTTCAAACGCGACGTATTTCGCAGATGACTGAACGCCGACACGCTTCAGAAGATCAGCAAGCTCGAAGCCAACCCAAGGCACGACCATCGACCACGCCTCGACACAGCGGAATCGGTAAATGCGTTCTTCCAAAGAGACGCCGCTCAGCAGATCATCAAGGCCATAGGAGCCAGGCTTATCGACGAGGCCATCAATCACGATGGACCAAGGCTCTGTCGTCAGGCGATGAGCATTGCGCGCAGGGTCGTCTTTGCCTGTGCCGAACTCGTAGAAGTTGTTGTAGCTTGTGATGTCTTCAAAGCTGTTGGGCTCAAGACCAGCGCCGTATCTGGTCTTCTTGGCACCAAGGCTTGCCATCGCAGGTCCGGCGATCGAGCCCATAGCAAGCGCACCAGCGCCCGCCATAATCTGACGACGGTTCAAATAGTCTGCGCGTGGCGTCACATCCGACCACTTAAGGTCACTCTTGTAGCGTCCGGCCATTTTGAATCCTCATTCGTTCGCGTTGTCGCTAAAATGCGCAACGCAAGGCGCCACGGCAATCACCTTCACGACACTGTGTTAAATCTCCAAGACTTGAAATAACGTTTCAATCTCACGGAAAATATCACGATCCATAACGAAAACGTGAGTGGAAAGAATTTAAGCCCGCCGCTTAGCGCCGCCCACTTCGTGTTCAAGAGCAAAAACTCGAAAAACTTGGTGATCCGAGGTGAATACACCTCCGTAAGTTTTGCCGATGCCATTCACGGCATTTGTGGAAAATAATGGAGAATTTAATGCTTCGTAAGACTCTTATGACTACTGTTGCTGCTGCCCTTCTCGCCGCTCCGGCGTTCGCAGGCGGCATGAAGAAAGACATCGTCGACACCGCTGTTGGCGCAGGTTCGTTCGAAACCCTCGTCGCCGCTGTCCAGGCTGCTGGCCTCGTTGACACACTGAAGGGCGAAGGTCCGTTCACCGTATTCGCACCAACCGATGAAGCTTTCGCAGCTCTGCCTGAAGGCACAGTCGAGAACCTGCTGAAGCCGGAGAACATCGACACACTGACCGCGATCCTGACGTACCACGTTGTACCAGGCAAAGTAATGTCGACTGACCTGAGCGACGACATGACCGCAGCAACCGTCAACGGCGCGGAAGTCATGATCGACCTCGACAACGGTGTGATGGTTCAGGACGCAACTGTTGTGTCTGCTGACATCGAAACATCGAACGGCGTGATCCACGTCATCGACAAAGTGATCCTGCCAGAAGGTTAATCGCCTGACAGATCAAAACGGGGAAGCAGCGCAGCCTGCTTCCCTTTTGTACACCCATAATAAATGAAGAGGGATATGTTATGAACCGCAGATTTGCATTGAAAGCCACCTTTGGCGCCGCCGTTCTCGCACTTGCAGCTGCTTGTGCACCGATGGACCAGGAACAAGACATCGTCGACATCGCCGCGGGCAATGAAGACTTCTCGACACTCGTGGCTGCCGTCCAGGCCGCTGGCCTGGTTGAAACGCTGAAGAGTGACGGACCGTTCACAGTCTTCGCACCAACCAACGACGCATTCGCTGCTCTGCCAGAGGGCACAGTTGAAACGCTGCTTCTGCCAGAGAACAAGGATCAGCTTGTTGCCATCCTGACCTACCACGTTGTGCCGGGTGCGGTGACGTCGGACCAACTCGCCGGTCAGCGTCTGTCCGTAACCACCGTTCAGGGCAGCGACGTCCACGTTGATGGCACTGATGGTGTAATGGTTGACAACGCCACTGTAACGGCCGCCGACATCATGGCGTCCAATGGCGTGATCCACGTCATCGACAGCGTGATCCTGCCATAAGGTATTTTCGGGGTGGGAGCTTGGCTTCTACCCCGATTTGCGCCGCTTGTCGGCGCCGCGATGAAGGGGCTCTGCCCCGTCCGGGTTTCACCCGGACTCCCCGGGATACTTCTTCCAAGAAGAAAGACAATTTGAACTAAATTCGCGTTTCTTCTTGGTGCAAATATCCCCGCCGGAGGCAACCTTTGCCTTTCACACTTTGCACTGCAAAGTGTTGCCAGCAGGCGAATGCAGACATTCGCTTTAGGTAAAACTTCCCTGACAGAACCAGCCCGAGGATCGGGTCGCACCATGGGCGAAGTAGAGCCAGAGACGCTCGCCTGAGGTCGTCGTCACACGCCAGTAGTCACGCACGCCAGAGCGCCAGTTCGGATCATCAAGCCACCATTCAGGAGCGATGCGTTCGGGGCCGATCCCAGCAGCCAGCTCGAAATCCTGACCTCGCCAGCGGAAGCGGTGCGGCAGATGAGCGGTATCCTCGGCCTGAACAAGTTCCGGGTCCCATATCTCCAACGGGCGCGGGCCCGGCGGGCGCGGCCAATGGGTTGCAGCCCCGGCCCAGGCGGCGGCCATGATGGACACGGTTTTCTCTGGCACATGGCTGTCGGCGGGATGGAGCCGTGTGATGGTCTCTAAACCCACGCGCGCGCCGAGCCGACCGATGAAATCGTCCAGCGCCACACCTGTGCCCAATCGGTTCGCGCCGTCGGCCGCCGCCTCGGCATGCCCTCTGTGCTGGTGACTGTGAACGGGTTCGACCGCGCGCGCTTCAAGCCGGATCATGTCGATGCCGAAGCCTGCGTCGACGTCATCGAGCTTCATCAACAAAAGTGGGCGAATGCGGTCGGGCGTGGCCGAAGGGCGGGCAAGGCCAACTTCAATCACCTGCATGGTGTGGTCGCTTCTGTGGCATTCCATACGGACCACCCGCGCGCCCTTCCCGGCCCGATTTAGCTTTTCGCCCAGGGGCGGCAACAGCCTGTCAATCGCGGCCGTAATATCCTCGGTCAATCCGATGGGATCGGGCAATGTCAGGCGCACAGCAAAGCGGATTTTTGGACGCGCGGGACTGACCGGTTCCGGCGCGATACCGAGAGCCTGGTCCAGACGATGCACAAGCTGCTGGCCAAAGCGACGCGCAAGAGCAGCGCGGGGTTGGCCGGCGAGATCACCGACCTGGCGCAGGCCCAGACGAGCGAGCGTCGCAACCGTGTCGCCGTCCAGACGCAGCGCGGCGACCGGCATGGGCGCAAGGGCAGACCGCGTTGTACCGGGTGGCGCGATCTGCATTTTGCGCACCGCTTCTGCCGGCAAGGTCGGAGCCGCGCCGCCCTTGACCCAATGCCGCCGTTTGGCTGCGCGCGAGCGGGTCGCGCGGGCTTCTTGATTGATATCGTCACCGGTGCGCGCCGCCGCTTCGCCTCCACCGCCTGCGTAGCGGGCAAGCGCCCAAGCTGCTCCCACTGTATCGGCGATCCCGACGCGCACGGTGACGCCAAGATCGGCGCAATCGGCTTCTACCTCACTAATAAGCGCCTCTTCGCCACCGAAAAGGTGCGCGCATCCTGTAAGGTCGATCACCAACCCGTCGGGTGCTTCTTCCGCAACCCAAGGACTGAACTTGCCCGCCCAGCGCCGGAGCACGCCTAGAAAGCTCGCATCGAGGTCGCGGTTTTGCAGCCGGGTTTCGAGGCCCGGGCACATGGCGTGGGCGTCGCGCAAGGGTTGGCCAGGCGATAGCCCCGCGTCTTCCGCCAGACGCGACAGCGACACCAACACTTGCGCGTTCTTCACATCGCCCACGACGGCGAACGGCCCCGGCGGCAGACCACGCATCTGACGCAGACACCGCTCGGCCCCGAGGCGTGGGAACCACAGCGACAGGATACGGCGATGTTTCATGGTGGCGGCAGCATATGTTCCTGTTTTGTTCTCACTCTTTGAGATAGCGCGCCAGTCCGCTCAAGTCGAGTCTTTACGCCTCGCTTTTTTGCCTCTTCACGCTACAGTCTGGATCAGAGGAGACGAGATATGCGCCCAATGTCAGTGTTCGCTTTTGGCCTTGTTCTGGCCGGGACTGCGGCCCTTGCCCACACTGGTGTCAAAGACCCGGATGTGATGGCACGGATGAATGGCATGAAGGCGATGGCGGAGCACACGAAGACTCTTGGGCTTATGGCGCGCGGAACGACGGCTTTTGATGAAGCGAAAGCTCAGGCCGCCATTGACAGTCTACGTGCAGAGACGGCGCGCATTCCGGTGCTCTTTGCCCCAGAATCCGATGATCCGAAATCGGAAGCCCTGCCCACCATCTGGAGTGATGCACCCGGGTTTGCGAAAGCGACCGAAGAGATGGACTCCATGCTTGCGGGCGCGGATGTCTCAAGCGCGCAGGCGATTTCGCTGACGCTCCGGGATATGGCGCAGGCCTGTTCAGTCTGCCACGAAAGCTACCGCGAAAAGAACTAGCGCTACCCTAGCCGCAGGCTACGCGGGTGATCAGGCCCTCGGCGTCGTACACAATGTTCGTGCGCTGCGGCAGGTATTCTTGTCTGATGATGTCATTCTCACCGTGGACGCGAAGCAGATTGCCGATCGGGAACGGGGCCGCCGCGACAGGGGTGCCGATTAACGGGCGATAGTCTTCCGCATCGCATTGCTCCATTTCGGGGATGCGTTCTTCCAGACCGTTTTCGACCACAACCTCTGTCACAATGGCAGGATCGTCTTCTGGCACATCGGGTGCGCAGGCTGCTAACGCTATGAGAAGAACACTGAAAGTAAGCCGCATCATAAAATCCCTGTTTCGGGGTCACCTCGTCATTGATTTCGGACGGAACCTGCAGCAGGGTCAAGTCAAGACACGACGAATTGGAGGATTTCGGCATGAGAACGCGCGCGGCTGTGGCCCTGGAGGCGGGGAAACCGCTTGAAATCATGGAAGTGAACCTGGACGGCCCGAAGGCCGGCGAGGTTCTGGTTGAGATCAAAGCCACGGGCATTTGCCACACGGACGAGTTCACACTTTCGGGTGCAGACCCTGAAGGCATGTTCCCGGCGATCCTTGGCCACGAAGGTGCAGGTGTTGTTCTGGAGGTCGGTGAAGGTGTGACAAGCGTCGAACCTGGCGATCACGTGATCCCGCTGTACACGCCCGAGTGCCGGGAGTGCGAATACTGTCTCCATCCGAAAACCAACCTGTGCCAGGCGATCCGCTCGACCCAGGGTGCGGGCGTCATGCCCGATGGCACGAGCCGGTTCTCGATGCTCGATGGGACGCCGATCCTGCACTACATGGGGTGTTCGACATTCTCAAACCATACGGTATTGCCGGAGATTGCCTTGGCGAAGGTCAGGAAGGACGCGCCGTTTGACAAGATTTGCTACATTGGCTGCGGCGTGACGACGGGTATTGGCGCAGTCATCAACACGGCCAAGGTCGAGATCGGCAGCCGCGCGATTGTCTTTGGTCTTGGGGGCATTGGCCTTAACGTGATCCAAGGGCTGCGACTTGCAGGAGCGGATCAGATTGTTGGTGTCGATCTGAATGCCGACAAAAAGCCCATGGCCGAGAAGTTTGGCATGACCGATTTCGTGAACCCGAGTGAGGTTGACGGCGATCTGGTTGGGCATCTGGTTGAACTGACCGGAGGCGGCGGCGATTACACGTTTGATGCGACCGGCAACGTAGGCGTTATGCGGGCGGCTTTGGAGAGTGCACACAAAGGCTGGGGCGAAAGCGTCATTATCGGTGTGGCACCCGCGGGCGCCGAAATTTCAACACGTCCTTTCCAGCTGGTCACAGGCCGCGTCTGGCGCGGCACCGCCTTTGGCGGCGCGCGCGGTCGGACAGATGTTCCGAAGATTGTGGATTGGTACATGGACGGCAAGATCGAGATCGATCCGATGATCACACACACGATGGGCTTGGACGACATCAACAGTGGCTTTGATCTGATGCACGCAGGCAAGTCCATTCGGTCGGTCGTCGTCTATTGATTGTGACTAGGTTTCGCCGCCTGTCGGCGGCGATCCACCGGGGGAGCGCTGCTCCCCCGGACCCCCTCGGGATACTTCCCCCAAGAAGAAAGAGCACTGCTTGGGCCTGTTTGGTGATGTGTCTCGCCGTACCGGCGGCTGCGTCGGAAATTGTGTTTGAGGGCGACGGGGCACGGATGGTTGTTCCGGTATCTGACCTGTCGGAGATTGTCCGCCGCAAGCGCGATGATGGGATGAACGAGGTTGCCTTCCAGATGGGGCCTGAAGATGCGGAGCGGTTCGGGTCTCTGACCACGGAGCTTGAAGGGAAAACGCTGGAGATGTCTTATTGCGGGACGGTGCTGGCCAGCCCCACTGTCTTGATGCCAATCGACGGCGGCTCAGTCCTGATTACGGGGGGCACTGATCTTGCAACTGTGGCGCTGTTTGATGCTCTTGCACGAGGTGAGCCGTGTCAGAACTAGAGATCCGCGAAGCGACAGAGGCCGACTACGATGTTGTATGGGCCATGTTGGAACCTGTCTTTCGGGCTGGTGACACCTACGCGATAGACAGCGGCATTTCGCGCGAGGAAGCTCTTCGCTACTGGTATCTTGCAGAGCGCGTTTTTCTTGCCTTGAACGGCGAAACACCCGTCGGCACGTTTTACATCAAAGAGAACCAGAAGGGCGGCGGCGCCCATGTCTGCAACTGCGGTTACATCACGGCAAAAGGTTCCGAAGGCAAAGGCGTCGCCCGTGCGATGTTGGCGTTTTCGCTGACCGAGGCAAGGGCACTTGGATTTGAAGCGATGCAGTACAATTTCGTACTCGCCAACAACGCACGGGCTGTGGCCACATGGGAACGTGCGGGATTCGTAGAAATCGGTCGACAGCCGCGTGCCTTTATTATGCCGGACGGCTCTTATGTGGACGCGCTGATCCTGCACAAGTTTCTCGATTAATCGTCTCGCCCCGCCTTGCCATTCCGCGCGGGAGCACCGACATTCTGCACCAACGACGAGATCAACCACGAGGCATTCGATGATCCCCACCATGCTGGAAGACACATCCAAAGACGACAAACCTCAATCTGGCGGCAAGGCCGAGCAACTGTTCTTCAAATCCCGCAACGTGATCATCACGGGCGAGATCAACCACAAGCTGGCTGAGCGGACGGTGAAGCAGTTATTGGCGCTTGCTGAAGACAGCGAAGAGCCGATCAATCTCTATATCTCATCACCCGGTGGCCACGTCGAAAGCGGCGACATGGTGCACGATATGATCAAGTTCATTACGCCAACAGTGCGTACCATCGGCTCGGGTTGGGTTGCCTCGGCTGGTGCGCTGATCTTCGTCGGCGCTGAAAAAGACAACCGTTTCTGCCTGCCGAACACGCGCTTCCTGCTGCACCAGCCGTCCGGCGGGATCGGTGGCCAAGTGTCTGATATGCAAATCCAGGCCGATCAGATTGAGAAAATGCGCGAGCGGTTCCACAAGCTATTTGCCGATGCCACAGGACAAACGCCTGCGAAAATCGCAAAAGATACCGAACGTGACTTCTGGTTGGATACCAAAGGAGCCATTGACTACGGGCTTTTGGGCAAGGTCATTACGTCCGCATCCGAATTGAAGTAATCATGATTGGCCCCGGCGTATGCGTTGGGGCCAATACCATCGCGCGCTCAATTATGGGCCGGTTTTGACACGTGATATGTCAACGCGCGAGCAATGAAAATTTTCAGTTCGTCTTCCGCCAACGCCCCTTCTGGCGGCAACAAGACACCTCGGTTCCCGTCCAATTTGAACACACCCGGATAGGTGGCCTCAAACTCTGGAATGACCTGGCTTTGGCAATGGACAAAGATACCGACATCGCCGGTTTTTGTGGCCGCAAGTCTCATTGGGGTTCCCGTCTTTGGCTTGGTCGTATAGGACGGCTGGCCCCATTTTAGGCTTTCTTCAATCTCTCCGGCTTCGGGAGTTTCGGCCTGAACCTCGAAGATCATCTCGCGCAGTTTCAGGAGCTGACTACGGGCATTCTCGGGAAACGCCTGAAAAGCTGACTGGACAGGCGGTTCGATCAGTCGACGCCGTATTTGCAGAGGAACATATCAACGGCACCATCAATCACGCGGTCAATCTCCTC
>CAYPVG010000066.1:0-6559 GCA_964414085.1 uncultured Boseongicola sp.
AGGCCGATGAAGATCGCCACGGACGGGTAGCGCGCGATCAGCGGGCGCCGGGGTGGGTTAAGTGTGAGGTCAGCCATGCATCATGCCTCGGCTGCGCGGCCCTTGAGCGCGATGATGCCGCGCGGCCGGAACTGGATGAAGAGGATGATGAAGAGGATCATGTAGGTCTGTGCCGCCAGCGTGTTGGACGGGTTGAACCACTCGATGCTTTTCTGCAGCACACCGACCAGTGACGCGCCCAGAAGCGTGCCCCAGATATTGCCCACGCCGCCCACGACCACGGTCATGAAGGATTGCACGATGTAATCCGTGCCCATCTCGGACGTGACCTTGGCATAGAGGCCGATGGCCACACCCGCGATGCCCGCAATGCCTGAACCGAACCCGAAGGTCAGCATGTTGATCTTGTCGGGATTGATGCCCATCGAGGCCGCCATGCGCGGGTTTTGCGTGACGGCACGCACTTCCAGCCCAAGTCGTGTGCGGTTCATTACGAAGAGGAACACGGCGAGGAAGATGAGCGCTAGAACAAAGATCGCAATACGGATGTAGCTGATCGAGACGATATCGTTGAAGACCAGCGAGCCGTCGAGCCAGCCTGGAGCCGTCAGGGGGCGTGCTTGGGTGCCAAAGATGTTCTTGGCGATCTGTTGAAGGGCGATGGACACACCGAACGTGGCCAGAAGCGTTTCCAGCGGCCGATGATAAAGCCAACGGATCACAAGGCGCTCGAGCGCGACCCCTGCCCCGAATGTGATCGCGAAGGCGAGCGGGATCGCAAGGATGATAGACAGCGTGTAATCCGGCACGAAAAGTTGCACGACGTAGCCTGTGTAGGCGCCCATCATGATGAACTCGCCATGCGCCATGTTGATAACGCCCATCACCCCGAATGTGATGGCAAGGCCAATCGCGGCGAGGAAGTAGATGGACGCAAGTGATACCGCGTCGAGGCCGAGATCGAGCGCCTGATTTACGGCGACCTTGTTTTCGATTGAGGCCAGAACTCCTGCTGCCGCGAGGGCGACGGGCGCAGGGGCTCCGACGTAACGCTCGTAGAATACGTAGGATTGAAGAGCGCTCGCGCGTTCCTCTTCCGTGGCAACCGGCGCGACCGTTCCTGCAGCGGCGAGGGCCGCATAGGCCAAATCACGGGCAGCTTCGCTATCAAGCGTTGCAACTTGAATGCCGGCGACCTGTCCGTCTGAAATATTGGCCGCCAGTGCTTCGCGCTTTGCTTCGCGTGTGATTGTAGGCGCGGCCAAGTCTGCATCGACAAGCAATTCGTAAGCGTCGGCTTCGCTTAGGGCTTCGGACCCTGCGGTGATGATACCGGCCACTTCGGGGCCTTCCGGAACGCTTTCTGCAACTTCAATGCGCGTGGCGAGCAGCGGATTCAGTGTTGCGCGGACGTCAACGCCGAGGTCACCGTCAAAGTGTTGGATGGCTTCAATGCGTTCGACGTCGGTCTCACCGAGGCGGATCGTCAGCAGGCGCTCGAGGCGCTCTTTGCGCGCCAAGAGTGCAGGATCCGTTTCCTGATCGAGCGTTTCGCGCAGAGCAATAAGGTGGGAGTTTTCAGGATCGCGTTCGATCGCATCCAGCGCCGTCGCTCGGTTTTCCGGCGCGGGGTCGTTCAACTGGAAGCGGACAAGAGCTGCGCCGATTAGTCCGCGAATACCCGAGTTGGGTTTGAGTTGGTCGAAATCATCATCAGAGACCACACCGATTTCGCTGCCATCGGCAAAGTCGAAAATTCGCAATGTGTCGCGGTCAATTTCTTCAGCGCGGACGAAGAGGCCTGTTTCTTCGTTCTGCCACATCTCTTTAGCCTGCCAGCGCTCCAGCACGCCTTGTGCTTCGGCAAGGCCACTTGCGGCGATGGCGTCAATAACGGGCCCGATGGTTCGGCGCGACGACTTTTCCAGCAGCTCGCGGTGCTCTTGCAGAAGCGTTTGGATGGGTGCGTCAGCTTGCTGCGCGGCCGCGGGGCCGAAAACAAACAGAAGGCAAGGCAAGAGAAAGCGGAGCAGAGCCCGGGCCATTGGTGGTCATCCCCGAAGAAGGAAGAAGGGGCGCGGCAGGCGCCCCTTCGTTGTCAAATCAGTAGTTGGATTTGATCTGTACGCAGGTAGATGTCTCGGTGTTGTACATACCGCACTCTAGCTCCTGCCAGTCAGAGACCAGGACTGCCGATTCAGGCAGGAAGTCTGTCCAAGCGTCGCCCGGAACTTCTTCAGTCTGGCTGATGATGTCGAACTGACCGTCCTCGAGGATCTCACCGATGAGAACCGGCTTGGCGAGGTGGTGGTTTGGCAGCATGACAGCTGTACCGCCTGTCAGGTTCGGGAACTCCTGGCCGTACATCGCTGTACGGACAGCGTCGACGTCCGTTGTGCCAGCAGCAGTTGCCGCGTTCACCCACATGTTGAAGCCAATGTAGTGAGCTTCCATTGGGTCGTTGGTCACACGTTCTTCACCCATGCGGGCTTTCCAGGCTGCGACCCACTCTTCGTTGGCTTCGGTGTCAGCGGACTGGAAGTAGTTCCAAGCAGCGAGGTGACCGACGAGGTTCGACGTGTCGAGACCGGACAGTTCTTCTTCACCAACCGAGAAGGCCACAACCGGGATGTCGTCAGCAGAGATGCCTGCAGCAGCCAGTTCTTTGTAGAAGCCAACGTTTGCGTCACCGTTGATCGTGGAGATCACGCCAACTTTCTTACCGTCGGCGCCGAGGGCGACAACGTCAGCAACGATTTTGGACCAGTCGGAGTGACCGAATGGTGTGTAGTTTACGAAGATGTCTTCGGCTGGGATGTCCTGCTGCTGCAGGTAAGATTCCAGAATGTTGTTTGTGGTCCGTGGGTACACATAGTCCGTGCCCAGCAGTGCGAACTTTTCAACACCAAGCTCTTCAAGGAAGTAGTCAGTTGCCGGGATCGCCTGCTGGTTGGGAGCAGCACCAGTGTAGAAGACGTTCTTGGACGATTCTTCGCCTTCGTACTGAACTGGGTAGAAGAGAAGGCCGTTCAGTTCTTCGATCACAGGCAGAACGGACTTACGGCTAACCGATGTCCAGTTGCCAAAGATCACGTCGACTTCGTGGACCGTTAGAAGCTCACGCGCCTTTTCAGCGAAGAGCGGCCAGTCGGACGCTGGGTCAACGACAACGGCTTCGAGTTCACAGCCCAGAACGCCGCCAGCAGCGTTTTGCTGTTCGACAAGCATTTCCATTGTGTCTTTAAGGGTCGTCTCTGAAATGGCCATGGTGCCGGACAGAGAGTGAAGAACGCCGACTTTGATTGGGCAGGATACATCCTGTGCGGCGGCGGGAACCATCGAAGCAACCAGTGCGGCAGCTGTTGTTCCGAGAAGAAGTTTAGACATCGCTTTCCCCTTTGCGATTGGCGCAAGAGGATTGTGTTTCGGTCGAAAAGACACGATATGCCCCCCACGCAAGCTAGTTTGCGGAGTGCGGTGGTGCTTTTGCTTTCCAGGCGGCACCATCGCACGTTTGATCGGGCGTTCCACCCGCACGCAATCGGTAAGGGGGTCGATGGCGCTCTGCACGGGCGATGACCCCGAGTCATCCTCAAGATCGGGTCGTTCGATTAAAAGTTATGCGAATATTCGGCCATCGCCCTAAAATGTGGCAACAAGGCTAGCTATTGGCGTTAACCGCCAAGCACTAGGCCCCGACAGAAGGCGAGATGGGACTCAACCTGCTCCTCGGCGCGTTCAGCAATTTCCGGTTCAAGACTGAACGTCGCCAGATGCAACAGGCTGGCCTGGGCGAATTTAGCATCGACCCGTCGGTGGAGTCGGACCTTGCCCGGCCCGCCATCGATGGCTTCTAGAAGCGTAATGAACGTCTCCCGCATTCGCTCGTAATCGCCTGCGCGAGGCGACTCCATGAGCCACGCGTGCTCCAACATCGCGGAATAGCGGCCTGCACAGGAGGCAAATTCTTTGGGGTAATCAAGCGCCATGCTCGCGTGCAGAGGCTGCGCAAAAAGCGCCAAAGCCGTGATCGCAGCTGTTTTCAAACCGCTCATGAATTAAACTCTAGCGTCTATTTTTAGCCTATCAAGTACGCAAAAAATAAACTTTTAGAGAACTGTGCTTTGATTCCAACGGCTTGCACAAGTGGCAAGGGCGTGCCGCAATGTGCATAATCAGGCTGGCAGGGAGTGGGCCAAACTAAGAGGTGCGGCCCTGTTCGGTGATCTCGGAGAGTGTCTGAACCGGTGTAATGGCCTCGGGATCGACGACCAGCTCGATAAGGTAGCCTTCTTTCGCAGCTCGCGCGCGGTCCAGCGCACCTGCGAAGTCTTCGGTTCTGGTGACCCGTTCCCCACCAATCCCGAAGGCTTTGGCGTAGGCGACAAAATCTGGGTTGAAGAGATCGGTTGCGATCATGCGATCTGGATGATGTTTCTCCTGATGCATGCGGATCGTACCGAACATGCCGTTGTTCACCACCAGATAGATGATGGCCGCGTCGTATTTCCTTGCGGTCGCCATTTCCTGTGCGGACATCATGAAGCAACCGTCACCTGAGATGCTGATCACTGGGGCATCCGGCGACGCGAGCTTTGCTGCAATCGCGGCCGGCACACCGTAGCCCATTGAGCCGCTGGTTGGGGCGACCTGCGTTCGGTGTGCCCGGTGTTTATGGAACCGATGCGGCCAGACGGCATAATTCCCCGCGCCATTGGTCAGAATGGTGTTCTCGGGCATCTCGGCGGTAATGTGTGCAATGACTTGCCCCATGTTTACGTCGCCTGGGACAGAGGTTGGCTGGATGAACGCTTGATAGTCCGACCGCTGAACTGATCGCCACTCTGCCCAGCGCGACTGCCCATCTCCGTCCGGGATTGCTTTGGCGGCTTCAAAGAATTGGCGTGCGGAGGAGTGAATTGGGAGATCGGCATTGTAGACGTGCCCAAGCTCATCGCCTGAAGGGTGGATGTGCACGAACTGCATCTGCGGTTCCGGGATGTCGATGAGGGTGTAGCCTTGTGTTGTCATCTCTCCCAAGCGGGCACCCACCACAATCAAGAGATCGACTTCGTCTGTTATTCGGGCGCGAAGGTTTGGCAGCGGAGCGATGCCGACAACACCCACATAGTTGGGATGGTCGTTATCGATGTAGTCTTGTCGCCTGAACGTTGTTGCAACGGGCAGGCCGGTTCGGCTTGCGAAGCCTGCTGCTTCATCGGCAAGCTCTGCGCTCCAACCTGAGCCACCGAGAAGCAGAAGCGGTTTTTGCGCGCCAGCCATG
The DNA here is from genome assembly GCA_964414085.1 of uncultured Boseongicola sp. Taxonomy (GTDB): domain Bacteria; phylum Pseudomonadota; class Alphaproteobacteria; order Rhodobacterales; family Rhodobacteraceae; genus Boseongicola. The sequence continues at coordinate 5,285 of CAYPVG010000066.1, forward strand.
AGCGTGGCCAATTCGTCGATCGCAGCGGCTGACGGTGCGGGTTCGGCTACGGGGGTCGGTGTGAGATCAGCCACCGCGGCGTCGCCCGACAGGACATCTTCTGGAAGCGCCAGCACAACTGGGCCCGGACGCCCGGACAGTGCGGTTTTCCAGGCACGCGAGATATATTCAGGAATGCGCGCGGGGTCTTGGATCTGCGCTACCCATTTGGCCATTTGTCCGAAGACGTGGCGGTAGTCCATTTCCTGAAAGGCTTCCCGGTCGGTCATGGACCGCCCGACCTGCCCGATCAGAACAATCATTGGTGTGCTGTCCTGAAAGGCTGTGTGAATGCCGTTTGATGCGTTTGTCGCGCCCGGGCCACGCGTAACAGCAAGAATGCCGGGTTTGCCCGTCATCTTGGCGTAGGCCTCTGCCATGTTGGCCGCCCCACCTTCCTGACGACACATGATGGTACGAATGCTCGACTGGTGGTCGTAGAGACCATCGAGAAGGCCCAGGAAACTCTCGCCAGGCACGCAAAAGACGGTGTCAGTGCCGAGTATCTTCAGCTGATCCGCGAGGATATGGCCGCCGGAACGTGACGGTTTGGACTGCGACATGGGTGGTCTCATCTCCCTGAGCGCCGGTTTTCGTTTCCGCTCATACCGCCACCAAAGTGGACCTGTGTCCAGCGGCGAGTGAGCACGACGACTTTAGGACATAACGTAGTTCAGACCGAGCCGCCCACCGTCGACGTAGATGGTCTCGCCTGTGACGTAGCTAGATTTCTTGGAGCAAAGGAAGGCAACAACGTCGCCTATTTCACGAGCTCTACCAGTCCGCCCCAAATGAGTGCGCGACATGGCCACTTTGAGCGCCTCTGGGTTTGCGTTCACGCCTGCCATCATCTCGGTATCGATGGAGCCCGGTCCGACGGCGTTGACGCGGATATTGTTCTTGGCGAGGGACAGCGCAGCCACCTTGGTAAGTTGCATGCCGCCGCCTTTTGAGGCGCAGTAGGCGGGAATGGCAGGTATGGCCACTTGCGCGTTGATCGACGACATATTGACGATTGCGCCCTCAATCCCCCTTTCTACCATCGTTTTCGCCGCCCGCTGGGTGGCCACGAAAACCGCAGTCAGGTTCAGGTCGATCACGCTCGTGAACTGCTCCAGCGTCATCTCCAGAAAGCTCGCCGCCTTGGCGACGCCGGCGTTATTGACCAGCACGCTCACCGGCCCGTGGTCGGCTTCGATCCGGTCGAACAGGGCGAGAACCGCCTGCGGGTCACTC
>CAYPVG010000067.1:0-5331 GCA_964414085.1 uncultured Boseongicola sp.
GTCTCCTATCGCCACTGGAAATCTGCCGGGCTGCCGAAGCCGCATATTTAGCGGGGAATGCCCCGATCAACGCAGTCGAAGGCTTTATTCGCCAAATTATTGGTTGGCGTGAGTTTGTGCGGGGTATCTACTTCCTCGAAGGTCCCGATTACCCAAAGCGGAACGCGCTTGGCCATGATCGCGCTTTACCGTCGCTTTTCTGGGGCGCCGAGACCAAAATGCAGTGTCTGTCGCAAGCCGTCGCCCAGACGCAGACAGATGCCTACGCCCACCACATCCAACGCCTCATGGTGACCGGAAATTTTGCACTTCTTGCCGGCATCAATCCGCATGAGGTCCATGAATGGTATTTGTCTGTTTATGCGGACGCATATGAATGGGTGGAGGCACCCAACACCATCGGAATGAGCCAGTTTGCCGATGGCGGGGTCGTTGGCTCAAAACCCTACGTTTCTTCAGGAAACTACATCGATCGTATGTCGAACTACTGCAAGTCTTGCGACTACTCGGTAAAATCTAAGACAGGCGAAGGGGCGTGCCCCTTCAATTTACTCTATTGGCATTTTCTGGATCGCCATCGCGCGAAGTTCGAGGGCAATCCACGTATGGGCAACATGTATAGAACGTGGGACCGGATGAATCCGGACAAGCGTGAAACCATCATCGGCGAGGCAGACGATTTCCTGGAAAAGATGGAAGGCGGTCAGACGGTTTAGCGAGTATTAGTTTTCGCTGGTCTCGGTCGTGGTGAGCGCGCCATTGTCCCACTCACCTGTCCGTTCCTCGCCGGTTGCATAGCGAATTGTGCCGGTGCCCTGACGCTTTCCGCGCTCGAACATGCCTTCGTAGACATCTCCGTTTGCGTAAGTCGCAACGCCCATCCCGTCGATCTCTCCGCCGTTCCATTCGCCGGTGTAGGTGAACCCGTCGGGCATTTTGATCGTGCCCTGTCCTTGGCGCTGGCCATTAACAAAGGCACCTTCGTAGACCGTACCATCTGAATAGGTCGCGATACCCTGACCTTGGCGTTGACCGTCGCTCCATTCGCCGTCGTATGTGTAGCCATCAGCAAAGGTCATCTTGCCAGTGCCGTGCATCTTGGCGTTGCGGAACCCACCCTCGTAGACAAGTCCGTTGGCGTAGGTTGCAATACCTTCGCCTTCAATAACGCCTGCAACCCAGGCCCCTTCATAGGTGTTACCGTCCGGGTAAACGATGCGGCCAGTGCCGTCGGCGAGGTCTTCTTTGAATGACCCGGTGTAGACAGAGCCGTCAGGGTAAGTGACTTCGCCGTCTCCTTCGATCCGGCCTTCGACCCATGAGCCGGTGTAAACGTAGCCATCCGTCCCGGTGAATGTGCCTTGGCCCTGCCGACGGTCAGCAACAAAGGTGCCTTCGTAGATATCCCCATTGGCATAAATGACGCGACCCTGACCTTCACGTTTGCCGTCGGCAAGTTCGCCCTCGTAAACGTCGCCATTTGGTTGCGTCAACGAGCCGCTTCCATTGATTTGACCGTTGGTCCATTCGCCGACGTAAACAAGTCCGTCCGGCATTGTCAGTGTGCCGCGCCCATCGCGTGCGCCGCGCACAAGCTGACCCTCATAGACAGCCCCATCAGGATACTCGATCCGGCCCGTACCTTCACGGATGCCTTTGTTCCACTGACCTTCATAGATGTAGCCATTCGGGCTTTGCATCCGTCCCTGACCGTCGTGAAGCGCGTCGGTGAAATTGCCTTCGTAAATCACGCCATTGGCGTAATTTGCGACACCCTGACCGTTAATCTTCCCGTCTGCCCATTCACCTTCGTAGGTGCCACCATCGGCAAAAACGATTTTCCCGCGTCCTTCCGGCTTACCAGCGGCAAACTCGCCCTCATAGATGGAGCCATTCGGAAACTCGGCGCGACCCTGGCCGCGAATTTCGCCTTCGACCCATTCACCCGAATACACGTACCCGTTTGGAAGTCGGTACGTGCCTGTCCCGTGCTGCTTGCCATCGAGGAAAGTGCCTTCATAGACACCCCCGTCGTCGTACTGCTTGGTGATAACCTGAGTGTCTTGCGCCCAGGCAGCGCCACCAAATGCAATCGCGATACATGCAATGCTTACGTCTAGCCTCAACCGTCTCACCACGATCTTATCCACTCTTTCTCCCTCAAGTCCGATAAATCTAGTGGAGCCACCGCGCACTCGCAACGCTTTTCCCGTTCTGCGACCCTTTCCCTTCGGCGCATCTCTGCTAAGACACCTCTTGAACTGGAGAAAGCGCATGACGAACCGTTTCCGCATCACGCTTGGGCAAATGAACCCAACTGTTGGCGACCTTGCTGGAAATAAGGCCAAGGCACTGGAAGTGTGGGAAAAAGGCCGATCCGCAGGCGCGGATTTCGTTGCGCTGCCCGAGATGTTCATTACCGGCTACAACACACAAGATCTTATCATGAAACCGGCCTTCGCGCGGGATGCGATGGCCCACATTGAACAGCTGATGGCTGAGACAGCCGATGGACCGGCGCTTGGGATCGGTGGGCCGCTGATTCAGGGTGGCAAGCTCTACAACGCTTATCATGTACTGAAAGAAGGTCGATTGGTGCGACAGGTATTGAAGCACCATCTGCCCAACGAGACTGTCTTTGACGAAGTTCGACTTTACGAACCAGGCCCAATTGCTGGTCCTTACGACTTGGGGGTGGTGCGCGTCGGAACACCTATTTGCGAGGATGCTTGGCACGAGGATGTCCCCGAGGCACTCGAGGAGAGCGGCGCAGAGGTGATCCTGGTGCCCAACGGTTCGCCGTACTATCGCAGCAAGTTCGACACACGCCTCAACCATATGGTCGCGCGGGTCGTCGAGACCGGATTGCCACTCATTTACCTCAACATGGTTGGTGGTCAGGACGATCAGGTCTTCGATGGCGGAACGTTCGTTTTGAACCCTGGGGGTGAATTGGCATTGAAGATGCCCGTCTTTGACGAAGCCGTCGCCCATGTAGATTTTGAAGAGACAGATGAAGGCTGGCGCGCCGTTCCGGGTGAGATTGTCAACTTCCCAGATGAGTGGGAGCAGGACTACCGCGTGATGGTGGAGTCACTGCGCGACTACTTCCGGAAAACCGGCTTCAAGAAAGCGCTTCTAGGCCTGTCTGGCGGGATCGACAGTGCCATTGTCGCGACGATTGCGTCCGATGCGCTTGGCCCTGAGAATGTTCGCTGCGTGATGCTGCCGTCGAAGTACACGTCCCAAGAGTCATTGGATGATGCAGGTGAGGTCGCTCGAAATCTTGGAGCAAGGTTAGATACAGTGTCCATCAAAGACCCTGTTGAGGCCGTAAACGGCACGCTTTCAGAAGTTTTTGCTGGAACCGAGCCCGGGCTAACCGAAGAGAACATACAATCCCGTTTGCGTGGTGTCATCTTGATGGCGATTTCCAACAAATATGGAGAAATGCTGCTGACAACTGGCAATAAATCCGAAGTCGCCGTTGGGTATGCCACGATCTACGGAGACATGGCTGGCGGGTATAATCCGATCAAGGACCTTTACAAAATGAGGGTGTTCGAAACCTGTCGCTGGCGCAACGCCAACCATCGCGACTGGATGTTGGGACCGGAGGGCGAGGTCATTCCTCCTCGCGTAATCGACAAACCTCCAACAGCTGAGCTGCGTGAGGATCAAAAAGACAGCGATAGTCTCCCGCCCTATGAGGATTTGGATGTGATCCTTGAGGCGTTGATCGACGACGAGAAATCGGTCGCCGAGGTCGTCGAGATGGGGTTTGACCGCGAGACGGTCAAAAAGGTCGAGCACCTGATCTACATCGCAGAATACAAGCGGTTCCAATCCGCACCGGGTGCAAGGCTGACGATGCGCTCGTTTTGGCTGGACCGTCGTTATCCGATCGTCAACCGTTGGCGCGATCCGTCATGACGCAAGGTCGAGCCCGATGGGTTCGGCCAGATGCCCGGTTTTCACGTAAATGAGGCAGCCTTCGTCAGACCAGGGTTTGTGCTGGGACAGATGCGGTGACCGGATCCATGTTCCGGCAGGATAGTCGCCGTGTTCGTCTTGAAACGTGCCTTCCAACACAAGAATTTCTTCGCCGCCCCAATGTGTATGAGGATTGAACTTTGTGCCCGGGGCCCATCTGACAAGAGCTGCGGCTTCCGTTCCGTGTTCATGCAACGGAAGGACACTTAGTCCAGGCACAAGCCCGGGCCGAAAGGTCTCTTCAGAAGTATTGATCGAGAAATGCGCTTGGTCGTCTGGGGCAAATTGGTGAAGTTTCACGAAGATAGTGCAGCCTTCGTCTGTGTGCGGCTTATGCGACGTTCCGATTGGATTGCGAACATAACTTCCAGCGGGAAAATCGCCGCTCTCATCGCTGAAGGTGCCTTCAACGACAAGAAACTCCTCGCCACCGCCATGCGTGTGTGGGTCGAACGAAGACCCCGGCGCAAAGCGCACAAACGATGTGGCTCGGGCGACTTCATCTCCAATGCGATCCAACATGCAGCGCTCAACACCTCCGGCTGGTGAGGCAACCCAATCGCGGTCCTCTGGTCGAATGACGACGCGCTTATCGAAATCGGCGTTGATTCTCATTGAAAGCTCCAATCTCCCTATCACTTGATAGGCTGTAGCTCAGTCTTGCTTGCGACGCAAGAACAACCTATCAGGTGATAGGTAAGTTTTTGGTGAGCTATGCCGTCGAAAAGAACTGACATTCTAGATTCTGCCGAGCGCCGGATACGAAGCTTTGGTTATACCGGGTTTTCGTTCCGTGATGTTGCAAGCGATGTCGGGATCAAAAGCGCAAGCGTTCACCACCATTTCCCGACAAAGGGTGACTTGGCGGCAGAGGTGGCGCACCGGTACTCGGACCGGTTCTTTGAAGAAGTCCAGTCCGCCAAGACGGTTACGCAGTGGACTGCTGCTTTTCGAACGGCACTATCGCAGGACGGTCAACTTTGCCTTTGCGGGGTGCTGGCGGCCAACCGCGACGCGCTGCCACCCGGCGTTGCACAGGAGGCGCGGGCTTTTTTTGAGACAGCGATCGAGGCGTTGAGCAAGATTACCGGTAACGTCGAAAGTGCGACGCGTACTCTTGCGACGCTTGAGGGCGCGATGATATTGGCAAGGTCCTTGGGGGACCTCAGTGTCTACGACACCGCAACTAAAGGCCTGCGGTGACCCAATTTAGAGTTTCGTGACCGTCGTTTCTTTCAAAAGATCCATTGTCGTCGCGCGATCACACAAACGAGTGGCCTCAGTCATCACAGCCGCACTTGCCGCGGCTACACCCCAACGCAGACACTCTTCGACGGG
>CAYPVG010000068.1:0-7462 GCA_964414085.1 uncultured Boseongicola sp.
CGAACAAAAGAATGCCAAGTGTTACTGAGAGTGGCAGGGCAATATACTCAAACGGCGCAACGAGCGCCGCCTCGGACAGGCGATATGCCTGCGAGATCATGTACCCGCCCGCGGATGTCACTACGCCGGAAAAGACCATCATCATCAGGTCCGGAAATGCGGGCCAAACCCAGGCGCGCAGCAGAAACTGCGCCGATGGGTGTTCGAAAACATCAAAAGCTCCATGACCCAAACCAAGCCCGGCGACAGTGCAGACCATCAGGAATGTCGTTTGCACATAGAACACCAAAGACGTTGCATTCTCAGTGCCACCGATACGGCGTGTCAGGATGTGGAGCATTGCGTAGCCAAGGGCTGCCACCATCGGCAGGAGTGAGGCGATCTGGAATGCGGTTGTCCCTGGGCGAACCACGATGATCACGCCGACAAGCCCGAGGAAGATCGCGATCCAGCGGCGCGGACCTACGTACTCGCGTAGGAAAATCACTGAGAACACCGTGATGACCAGGGGGCTTATGAAGAAGATTGCGACCGCATCTGCCAATGGCAAAGCGGCAAGTGACAGGAAGAAGAAAAGGTTAGCAAAGACCACGCAAAGGCCACGCACCATGTGAATGCCAAGACGTCGGGTTTTGAGCGACGTCAGGCCACCCGTGAACGGCGCCAAAACCGCCATTACGAACAGAACGCCGATCAGCGATCGCACAAACATCACCTGATAGAGCGGGTAGTCTCCGGCGAGAAACTTCACCGTCACATCATTCAACGTGAACATGAACACAGCGGCGAGCGCCCAATAGGCGCCCGTGAATGACGTCCGTTCTGCTTCTGACAAAGACATGTGGCACCTAAATCTGTCGGGCGGGGCCAAGCCTATCTTAGAACCCGTTCCAACGCGTCGAGAAAACGCGACCGATCCGCTTTTGTAAAGCTTTTGCCGCCGCCTTGGCGGAAGGGATCTGCAGCGCGCAGGTCGGCCGCCAGATCGCGCATTGCAAGGACGTGGCCAATGTTGCGCTCGGTCAGAGCCTCGCCATCAGGCTTCAGAACTGCAGCGCCATTTTCGACCGCCCTTGAGGCCAATGGAATGTCATTGGTGATAACAACGTCGCCCGTGCCTGCGTGATCAGCAATCCACTTGTCCGCTTCATCAGGGCCATCCGAGACGTAAACCATCTCGATCAATGGATTCTGGGACGGGCGCAAACCGCCGTTGGCCACCATCTTCACGGGTACTTTTCGCCGGGTCGCCACGGTTTCGACTTCTGCTTTCACCGGGCAGGCGTCAGCGTCGACGTAGATTACCGCCATAGGTGCTCGGCGTGGAAGGCGATATGATCTTCCATGAAGGTCGACACAAAGAAATACGAGTGATCGTACCCTTTCTGCATGCGGACGGTCGCTTCCAACCTCCGGCGAACAGCACATTCTGCGAAAGCTTCGGTTTTGAGAAGGTCGCCAAACTGATCGTCCGTGCCCGTGTCGATCAGGATCGGAAGATCATCGAGCGCACCCGATTCAGCCAGTCGAGTAGCGTCGTGGGCATTTCCGGCCTCAACAGAACCCAGATAAGCTTCAAACTGCTTTTTTCCCCAATCGCTTCCTGTCGGATGGCAAATCGGAGCAAAGGCTGACACTGACCGGAACCGGCCGGGAGACTTGGCGGCCAAGGTCAGCGCACCATGACCGCCCATAGAATGTCCCGTGATGGCTTGCCGACTTTCGTCCAGCGCGAACTCGGAAAAGAGTAGGGCGGGAAGGTCGCTCAAGATATAGCGTTCCATCTTGAAGTGAGGGGCCCACGCGCCCTCGGTCGCATCAATGTAGAATCCCGCACCCTGACCCAAATCGTAATCGTCATGGTCAGCGACACCTTCGCCACGCGGCGAGGTGTCCGGAAACACCAGCGCAACACCTTGCTCTGCCGCCCAAGCTTGCGCGCCGGCTTTCACCATGGCGTTCTCATGCGTGCAGGTCAGTCCTGAAAGGTACCAAATGACCGGCACCGGTCCATCCTGCGCCTCTTCCGGCAAGAAAAGACCAAAGGTCATGTCGCCCCCCGTGGCAGCCGAGCTGTGCGTGTAAACGCCTTGGGTGCCTCCAAATGAGCGGTTCTCTGACACTGTTTTCATGCGGTATCTCCCAAGTTAGCTGCCGCCGATCCAAGCAATAACAGCAGAGACTGTGACAATCGACGCAGCCGTCGAGATTAATATGGCCGCCGAAACCCTCTGCGGGGCAACCATATAGTGCTGCGCAAGAATATAGACGTTGCCAGCAACTGGAAGAGCGGCCGAAGCGATCATGACGCCAGCGGCATAAGGCTCAACTGGCCAGATGATGAGGGCGGCGATGGCCACTGCGCCCGGGTGCAGAACAAGTTTTGAAAAAGAGAGCCATCCTGCCACCGAAAGTCGTTCTGCCGATTTCCCAGCAAGGCTCGCGCCGATGGCAAAAAGCGCACCTGGCGTCGCCGCCGCGCCTAACAGTGTTATGAATTCGGCGGCTGGTACGGGGATCGGAAGCGAAAATGCTGACCAGAAGAGGCCAAGGCTGATCGAAACGATCATTGGGTTCTTTAACAGACCCAGAGCCACCGTCTTGAAGATGCCAAGAGACATCTTCCCATCACGCGTGGCGGTAACAAGAACAACGATCAGGCTTCCGAAAAAAATGAGGTCCACTGCAAGAACCAGAATAACTGGACCAACAGCTTCCGCGCCTAAGAGCAAAGTCAACATCGGCACGCCCAGAAACCCGACGTTTCCGATGACCCCGCATTGCGCTTCGAACGCCGCTTCTACAGCCGGGCGCCCTCTGAGAAAGGCAACGCTGGTGACAAGAATATATACGGTCAGCGAGGCGGCGAGATATGCGGTGACAAACGTCCAATCGACGATATCCGCAAGCTGAAGATTTGCCGTAAAGCCGAACAGCATCGCCGACAGGGCAAAATAGAAGACGAACTTCGTAAGATACGCGGTCGCTTCTTCCGAGAAAAACTTCGTGCGCCCACTGAAATAACCGAGCGCGATGATCGCGAAAAAAGGAAGTGTCTTGAGGAAAATTTCGACCATTTCTCGCCGCCTATCACGTCAGAGAAACCGTCACAAAGCCAAATATGTTTGTAGATAAAAAAAGAGGCCGGGCAAAAGCCCGGCCAGTCCAACAGGGAGGTAAACTAGGTGGCCTTGCCACCGCGTTCGAGGGTCATGTATGCCTCAGACCCCATCCATTCAAGAAAATTCTGACCATTTGGTAGGCAAACCGGCTATGCGTTCATCGCATAGCTCCTAAATGCTTAATATTTATGCGTTTTCTGCACGCATCCGCTTACGATGGGCGATGATCTCTTCAGTGACAAAGTCGCGGAACGCTGCAATCCGACGAGATTGGCGCAGTTCTTCTGGATATGCGAGAAACACGGGAATTTCGTTACTTTCCACATCTGGCAAGACTCGCTCGATGTCGTTGAGATCCTCGACCACGTAATCAGGCAATATACCGATCCCAAGATGGGACCGCGTGGCTTGAAGAACGCCAAAATAGTTGTTCACAGTGAGACGGGAAGAGATGTCATATGTGAGAAGCTCTTGCACCAACGTTGCACCCGCGCTGACCTGCGTCGCTTTGGTGTTCAAGAAAATCAGTCTGTGATCCTTTAGATCTTCCATCTTTTCCGGACGGCCATGCTCCTTGAGGTACTCGGGTGTTGCGAACAGCCGCATGGAAACGGTCATCAGGCGCCGACGGATCAGGTCGGCCTGGCTTGGCTCTTTCATACGAATGGCCACGTCGGCCTCGCGCATGGGTAAATCCAACACCCGTTCTTCCAGCATCAGATCGATATTCAGTTCAGGGAACTTTTCGTAAAGCTTCGGCAAACGCGGTGCGAGCCACAGAGATCCAAATCCAATCGTTGTCGTCACTCGCAATTCACCAAAGACTTCTTCCTCGCTGTCGCGAATACGTGCTTCCGCGGTATCGAGACGTCGCGCCATCGCTGACGTGGCATCAAACAGGAGTTCACCTTGTTCTGTAAGGATCAAACCACGCGCATGTCGATGAAACAGCGTCGTATTCAGACTTTCCTCCAGAGCGCGGATTTGTCGAGAAACTGCGGACTGGCTCAAGTGAAGGACATCGCCGGCATGAGTCAGGCTGCCTGCGTCTGCAACCGCGTGGAAAATGCGTAGTTTATCCCAGTCCATGACGGTACTTTCAGTAGGTGTTTCCGGTAACGGTTTGGTGATGCTTACCCGTTGGCAGGCAGGAAATGCAATTGTTCTGATCGTGAAGGATTCATTTGTAGGTCAGATAATTTGACCTATATTGGCGAAAACAGGGAGATTCATATGAGCAGTCATTCTATCAGCCTGCATGATAAGTATGACTTGTCAAAAGATACGGCGCTGATGAATGGCTCTCAGGCGCTTGTTCGCCTGATGTTAATGCAACATGCCCGCGATGAGGCAGCTGGACTACGGACGGCTGGTTACGTCAGCGGGTATCGTGGGTCTCCGCTTGGGGCTGTCGACAAACAAATGTCGCTCGCAGAGAAGGACCTGAAAGCCGCCAATATTCGGTTTGAAGCCGGATTGAATGAGGATCTAGCTGCCACAGCGTGCTGGGGTACCCAACAGGCCGAGCTTCGCGGCGACGGGAAATTCGATGGTGTGTTTTCCCTGTGGTACGGCAAAGGTCCGGGCGTCGATCGCTCCGGTGACGCCATCCGTCACGGCAATCTTGCGGGAACGTCGCCGAATGGTGGTGTCCTGCTTGCCATGGGCGATGACCATGTTGGTGAAAGCTCAACAACGTGTCACCAGTCTGAATGGGCTATGGTTGACGCTCAAGTGCCGATCTTGTCACCTGCCGGTGTCCAGGAAATTCTCGATTTGGGCCTCTATGCCTTCGCCCTGGGACGGTATTCTGGGCTTTGGACGTCGCTAAAACTAATGAAGGACACGGTAGAGGTTACTTCGATCGTCGACGCGCGAATGGATCGACAGATATTTGTCACGCCAGACTTTGCACTTCCTCCTGATGGTCTGAACATCAGACTGGGTGATCACTGGGTTCCACAAGAAAGACGTTTGGTCGATCACAAGCGCCTTGCGGCCAAAGCTTTTGCCCGTGCAAACCGGCCTGACCAACGTGGCTTGGGCAAACCGGGAGCCAAAATTGGCTTCGTCGCTGCCGGCAAGAACTGGCTTGATCTGGTTCACGCCATGAGCCTCTTGGGTATTGGAGAAAAGGAAGCCGAGCGTTTCGACATCACCACGTACAAGATAGGCCAGGTATTTCCGATTGATACTGAAAGCTTCCGGGAGTGGGCTGAGGGACTGGACCTTGTTGTTGTAGTTGAAGAGAAGCGCAAGCTGATCGAAACGCAGATCAAAGAAGCTCTATTCGACGATCGCCGAGGTCGTCGCGTCTTTGGGTGGCATATGTCCACATCAGGGTCGTCCGAGCGTGCCGAGTTATTTCAAAGCCACTATTCGCTCGATCCAGTCCAAATAGCTATCAAACTTGGTGATATTTTGATTGCCGAAGGTCGTGACAATGACGCGATCAAGGGCGCCATTGAAACTCTACGATCCGCCCAAGCCAGCAACAACGCGCCCGAACTCGCATCGCGGTTGCCATACTTCTGTTCAGGTTGTCCGCACAATACGTCAACCAGGTTGCCAGATGGCAGCCGTGCCTATGCAGGCATTGGCTGCCACACGATGGTACTTTGGATGGACCGGGAAACGAATGGCTACACCCATATGGGGGCCGAGGGCGTCAACTGGGTCGGTGAGGGGCCGTTTTCAAACACCGAGCACGTATTCCAGAACATGGGCGATGGCACGTATAACCATTCCGGCATTCTCGCCATACGCGCGGCTTTGGCGTCGGACGTCAATATTACTTATAAAATCCTTTACAACGATGCGGTTGCCCTGACTGGCGGGCAAGGCGTTGATGGCGGGCTGTCTGCAGACAGAGTAGCCCGCGAGGTCCTTGCGATGGGTGTGAAGAATGTCGCGGTCGTTTTCGACGAGAAAGAAGAGCCCATTCGTTCTGACTTTCCAAAGGAAGTTGAATGGCACGCGCGAGAAAATCTTTCGATTGTTCAGGAAAAATATCGCAATCTCAAAGGCGTATCTGTCATACTTTATGTCCAAACCTGTGCTATTGAGAAACGACGTAGGCGCAAGCATGGCACGCTTTCCGGCCCTGATCAGCGTATCTTTATCGATCCTGACGTCTGTGAAGGGTGCGGAGACTGCGGTATTCAGTCTAACTGCGTATCGATACTCCCGTTGGAAACTGAACTTGGTCGCAAGCGCACGATAGATCAATCTGCCTGCAATAAAGACTACTCCTGTCTGAAGGGGTTTTGTCCATCCTTCGTGACAATCGAGGGTGCCGAACCTCGAGCAGCGACAACGACTGAGGTGGACCTTTCTAACCTTCCGGACATAACGCCCCCAACAATCGTGAATACAACGCACAATATCGTATTGACGGGCGTAGGCGGTACTGGAGTTATCACCATCGGTGCAGTTCTCGCCATGGCCGCACATCTTGAAGGCAAGGGTGCCTCTATGATGGAGATGGCGGGGCTGGCGCAGAAGGGCGGCGCGGTCCACATTCACTGCCGTCTTGCAAATTCACCAAAAGATATCAGTGCGATACGCGTCTCAGTTGGCGAGTGCGATACACTTATTGGTGGTGATTTGGTGGTTTCTGCCGGGTCCACAACCATAGGTCTTATGGCGACCGGTCGTGCCAACGGTGTTGTCAACTCGCACGAAATCATAACCGGCGAATTTACCCGGAACACTGAATTTAGAATACCTGGCGCGGATCTAACGCTCGCATTGCAAAACCGTATGAAAGATGGGCTGACAATGCTGGACGCAACCAAATTGTCCGAAGTGGTCATGGGTGATGCAATTTATGCCAACATGATCTTGCTAGGGGCATCTTGGCAGAAGGGTCAAATCCCACTGCAACGCGCGCATATTCAGGAAGCTATTGCGATTAACGGAACAGCGGTTGAATCGAACCTGAAAGCCTTCGAGATCGGTCGTTGGGCGGCGATACATCCAGAAAAAGTCAGTGAAAGTATCACCTCAAAGGTGGTCGATAAACCCAAATCTTTAAATGAGAAAGTCGAGTTCCGTTCGAAGCATCTTGAAGTGTATCAGTCAGTCAAACTCGCTTCCCGTTATCGCGCTTTGGTAGATCGAATTGAAGACGAAGAAATGAAGGAAGCCGTTGCAAAAGGATACCACAAGCGCCTCGCGGACAAGGACGAGTTTGAGGTCGCGCGACTTTTGGCGGACAGTCGAATAAAGGCGGAAGAGGTGTTCGAAGGAAACCTTAAGCTGACCTTCAATCTTGCTCCACCCTTGCTGTCACGCACTGGTCCGGACGGCCGCCCGAAAAAGCGCGCGTTCGGCCCTTG
>CAYPVG010000069.1:0-3906 GCA_964414085.1 uncultured Boseongicola sp.
TCAGCATCACATATGGGTGGACATCGACGACAGTGGGGTGCGCGAACGCTCCGGGGGCTTTGCCGGGTTTCACGGGCGCGTCGATCCAGCCTTTGTCGAAAAAGGGCTCGGCAAGGCGGGCCATTTCGGGGTCGAATTCACCATAAGCTGCGAGTACAGTTTCGCGCGCTTCGTCCCAACTAACCAGACGATCGCTTTCCATCGGAAGCGGTGCGTTGCGATCCCAGACTTCCATGCGGTCAAGGCCGAGCCATTTGCGTTTCAACTCGTAGTAACGGTGCGACAGCTGCGGGTACGCGTGGACGACAGCGTTGCGAAGCGCCTCAACCACTTCGGGTTCGACGTGGTTTGAAAGGTGACGGCCGGTCTGTGGGGTCGGCATCCCACGCCAACGGTCTTCGATTTCCTTTTCCTTGGCGAGTGTGTTGTGAACACGGGCAAAGAGTTTGACGTTCTGTCCGAGGACGCGGGCCACTTCGCGGGCGGCGACCTCGCGCGTGTCGCGGTTCTGGTCGGTGAGATCGTTCAGCGTCGCCTCAAGGCCGCGTGTCTCGTCGCCGATAATAAACTCAAGGCCTGCAATGGTTTCGTCGAACAGACGATTCCAGGCCGCCGCTCCAACCGTGGACTGATCGTGGAGGAACTTTTCGAGCTCATCGGACAGCTGATAGGGACGCATGGTGCGCATGCGGTCGAAGATCGGCTTGTAGCGCGCGAGGTCGCCATTCTGAGTAAACAGAGCATCGAGCGCGTCGTCATCGATGCGGTTCAATTCGAGCGAGAAAAAGACGAGCGGCGTCGTGTAAGTTGTGACCTTGTCCTGTGCGTCAGACATCGCTTTGGCGCGTTCGGCGTCGGTGGTGACTTGGTAGTAGCGCAGGCCGATGAAGGACATGATGCGGCCCGCGATCATGTCGATCTTTTCGTAGCGCAGTACACACTCGAGCATCGCTGCAGCGTCGAGCCCGGCCAGCTTACCTTCGTAGTCTGCGGCGAAAGACGCACACGCCTCTGCCAGCCAATCCATGTCGCGCTTCAGCTCTGGGGCGTCCGGGCTTTCATAAAGATCGCTCAGGTCCCATTCCGGCAGATCGCCGAGGTCTTTGGCTCCGGCAGCGTTGGCGTCAAATGTCGGGCGAGGGGTGAAGTCCATGGATAGGCTCCGTTCGAGGAAATGCTTTCTTGTGAAATAGGTGTTTGGGCGGACAACCGAAAGGAGAAAGTCTGTGTATTTTTTCTTGGCGCAATCAACCGTAGGCCGCGAGCATCTCCTTCAGGTCTGCCAAGGTATTGGCTTCGGCCAAAGGTTTGTCTTTCCGCCACCGAGACATGCGCGGGAACCTAAGCGCAACGCCTGATTTGTGCCGCGTGCTTTCTGCTATGCCTTCAAAGGCAATCTCGAAAACATGGAAGGGTTGGACGGATCTTACTGGTCCAAAGCGTTCAACCGTGTTCTTGCGCACCCAGGCGGTGATTTCACGAAACTCGGCATCGGTTAGGCCGGAATAGGCTTTGGTGAAGGGGACAAGACGGTCGCCATCCCAGACAGCGAATGTGAAGTCAGTGAAAAGATTGGCACGGCGTCCGTGGCCCGACTGCGCGTAGATCATCACGGCGTCAATCACGAGGGGATCGACCTTCCATTTCCACCAGTCGCCTTTCTTTCGGCCGTCGCGATACGGGCTGTCTTTGCGTTTCAGCATGACGCCTTCGGCGGCGAGATCTCGCGAGATCTCCCGGGCTTCGGCGAGCGCGTCCCAAGTGGAAAAGTCGAGGGTTGGTGACATACGGAGGGGTGCATCGCTTGGAACCGTTTCAGCGAGAGTTTCGAGTCGCGCTCTGCGCTCTGCGAATGGCAACGCACGGATGTCTTTGCTTTGGTCTTCCAGTAGATCGTAGGCGCGCAGGATCACCGGTGCTTCTTTGAGAAGTTTCGCGGGCACGGTCTTGCGGCCGATTCGCTTTTGCAAGGCGGCGAATGACATCGGGGTTTCGTCGGCCCAGGCAAGAACCTCGCCGTCGATCACCGTTCCGTCAGGGAGAAAGTCACGCAACATCGCAAACTCGGGGAAACGGTCGCTCATCAGCTCTTCACCGCGCGACCAAAGGTGGTGCTGCCCGCCGCGCAGAACGAGTTGGCCGCGAATGCCGTCCCACTTGTATTCAGCAGACCAATCAGTGGGCGATCCAAGGTCTTCAGGCTGTGTGTCCAGTTGATAGGCGAGGTAAAACGGATATGGCTTTGACAGGTCCGCTTCGGGGTTTGGCGCAAGGATGAGACTTTCGAATGTCACATCGTCAGGCGTCCATTTGCCCATAAGCCGATGCGCAAGTTCAGACTCGCCGATGCCTGTAGAGCGTGAGAGGGATCGCGTCATAAGCTTTTGACTGACGCCCATCCGAAATCCACCGGTTATTAGCTTGTTGAATGTGAAGCGTTCGGCCGTGTCCAGTTGATCCCAGGCATTCCAGACCTGTTCTTTGCGTGCATCGTCTTCGATCGTCGCGAGGTTGCGGATGTAGTCGATCCAATCGCTCAATGAGAGGTTTGATTGGCGGGTTGCGGGCGGCAACACTAAAGCGATCGTTTCTGCGAGATCGCCAACGATCGGGTAGCTCTCTTCGAAAAGCCAGAGTGGAATGCCGGCCTTTTCCGCGGCCCATTCACGCAGCCGAGTTGTTGTGACCGTGCGTTTGGGTCGACGCCCGGACATCAACGCGATTGTCCAAAGACGATCGGTTTCCGACGCGGATTGGAAGTATTCGGAAAGGGCGGCGACCTTTTCGTTGGTGCGGGTCGTCTGATCAAGTGCCGCAAAGAGGAGCGCAAACTCTTTCAATGCGGTGTGCCCACAAAAATCCCGCCCCCGAGTGAGAGGGCGGGAAGATGAATGTGACGGCGGACGACAACCATGACAGGGAGTATAGCGCGCCCGCGAAGTCGGTCACATCCTGGAAGTTCGGTTCAGGTAAGCGATCCTGTGGAGCTCGGTTGAGGCATCGATTGACTGGGGAAGGTTCAATGTGCGTTCCAAGTCATCTCGTGTCAGTCCGACGTCTTTCAGCAGATGATCGTCGAGGTCTTGCAGGGCGTGGAGCTCGCGGCGTTCGCGACGGTTGCGAAGTCTATCCGTTAGCTTGTCGGCCAAGTCTGCAATCGGATGACGATGGGTGATATAGGCAGAATTATTGTGTGTGAAATCAGACATTTATTCTCTCCTTGAATGTGTTGCGCCGTGTGGTTTTGGCTATTGAGGAGAATATGAGGGCTGGACTTACTTCAATCAAACGAATAGATTTGATGAGAACATGTAGTTTTTCTGATAGGTCGTTGAGATGAATATTCAGGTTCAGCCGCGCATTCCTTTGTTGGATCTCGACTTGCTGCAAACCCTTGTCGCAATTGCAGACACAGGAAGCTTTTCGGGTGCTGCGGCAGTGGTGCATCGGACCCCTTCTGCGATTTCAATGCAGGTCAAGAAAATGGAGGAGATGCTTGGACGTCCCATCTTCGTACGTGACAGCCGCTCGGTTCAGTTCGCTCCCGATTGCCTCTTCCTTTTGGATCATGCGCGGCGGATGCTGGCGTTCAACCGGGATGCTGTTTCGCGGTTCGTCGTACCGGATGTGCAAGGGGTGGTGCGCCTAGGGGCCCCCGACGATGTTGCAGAGCACTTCCTTTTGGGGATGCTCAAACGCTTTTCCGAGACACACTGTGCCGTGACGGTGAACGTTGTGGTCGATACGACAGACCGCATGATCGACAGTTATCGGAATGGCGATCTGGACCTTGCGATTGTCACCTGCGACGCGGGATTTCAGGGATCGGAAGACGCCGAGATTCTGTTACGTGAAAAGCTTGTATGGGCTATGCGAAAAGGCGGGATAGCCGCGCAGCAAATTCCT
>CAYPVG010000070.1:0-5723 GCA_964414085.1 uncultured Boseongicola sp.
AAAGAGGTCGCTTCTCCGCAAAGCATTCCAAACCGTTTGGCGGGCGCTGTGGAGTTCAAGGACGTCACATTCCATTACCCTGCGCGCCCGTCTATTGCAGCTTTGGAGGGCGTGAGTTTTCGTACCGAGCCGGGGGAAACAGTCGCGCTTGTGGGACCCTCAGGGGCGGGAAAATCCACTGTAATTCAATTGCTTCTCCGGTTTTACGATCCTGACAGCGGTGCGATCAGTGTAGATGGGTACGCTCTCGACAAAGTGGCGCGTTCAGACTTTCGACGCTCCATTGCACTGGTTCCACAAGACCCGGTTATTTTCGCCGATACCGCGCGTGAAAACATTCGCTTTGGACGCCCCGATGCGAGTGACGCCGAGATCGAAGAGGCGGCCAAAGCAGCGGCCGCACATGAGTTTCTTTCTGCGCTTCCCGACGGCTATGACAGTTATGTTGGTGAGCGAGGAGTCATGCTCTCAGGCGGTCAGAAGCAACGGATTGCCATTGCGCGTGCTATTCTGCGGGATGCGCCCATTTTGCTTTTGGACGAGGCGACCAGTGCGCTTGATGCAGAGAGCGAACGTGCTGTGCAAGACGCTGTTGATCGGCTCGCGGAAGGCCGAACGACGCTCGTCGTGGCGCACCGGCTCGCAACGGTCAAAAAGGCGGATCGCATCCTTGTATTTGACCAAGGACGCATCGTGGCAGAGGGCACGCACGATGCCCTTGTGGGGCAGGGCGGCCTTTATGCACGGCTTGCGCGGCTGCAATTCACTGATGGCGTCGCAGCGGAATAATCGCGTGACGCAGCGTCTCTGCATGCCATAGGCTTGCGAGAACGGTCGTTTTTAGCAACACACGTATGAACCTCGAGCGTTTGAGACAAAAACGCCGGCTTTGGTTTGTGGGAGGACCAGATGAGCAACTTCACGTCCGTTGCGGATCGCAACGCCATTGAAAACGCCATGCCATGGGAAGATCGCGGTCTGCCGATCACTGTGTATGGAACGTTGACGGAAACCAGGAATAAGTTCCCGAGCGGCAATGCTGTCTCGTTTCAAATCCTCTCCGGACCCAACGACAAGGCTGAAACCCTCACGTGGACCGACCTGCATGGTAAGGTTACCCAGGCCGCCAATTTGTTCCGGCAACTTGGAGTCGGTGCAACCGACGTCGTCGCGTATCTTTTGCCAAACGCGAACGAGACGGTAATCACGCTTCTTGGCGGGACAGTTGCGGGTATTGCGAATCCGATCAACCCGTTGTTGGAAGCCGAACAGATCGGCGCAATTCTACGCGAAACAAATGCAAAGGTTCTTGTAACGCTCAAGGCGTTTCCGAAATCCGACGTGGCGCAAAAGGCCGCAGAGGCGGTGCGGCTTGCTCCCAACGTTGAAACGATCCTTGAAGTTGATCTGAACAGGTATCTTACGTTTCCCAAGTCATTCATTGTCCCGCTCATTAGACCTAAGAACCCAAACAATCACGGCGCTAAGGTGTTGGATTTCAATGCAGAACTTGCAAAGCAGAACACTACACTGGACTTTGCAGACGCAACCGAGGATCGGGTCTGCGCCTATTTTCATACTGGCGGCACAACCGGCATGCCGAAAGTCGCTCAGCACAAATTCTCTGGCATGAACTACAATGGCTGGATCGGGCAGGAGCTTCTGTTTGACGAGAAAAGTGTAGTGATCTGTCCCTTGCCATTGTTCCACGTGTTCGCATGCCATGTGATCTTGATGTCGATGGTGGCTTCTGGTGGTCACGTCGTGTTCCCGACGCCGCAAGGCTATCGGGGGGATGGCGTCTTTGATAACTTCTGGAAATTGATTGAGCGCTGGAACGTGACGTTCATCATTACAGTGCCGACAGCGATTTCTGCCTTGATGCAGCGCCCGGTGGATGCCGATGTGTCTTCGGTAGAAACGGCTTTCTCCGGGTCGTCCCCACTGCCGGTTGAGCTTTATAAGCGGTTTGAGAAGGCTACCGGCGTGGAGATCATTGAAGGATATGGGCTGACCGAGGCGACATGCCTTGTGTCCTGTAACCCTATTGGTGGCGTTAAGAAAATTGGCTCAATAGGAATTCCGTTTCCTTATACGGACGTGAAGATTCTCATTGGGACGTCAGATGGTGTGAGAGAGTGTGCGGCAGACGAGATCGGAGAGATTTGTCTGTCCAATCCGGGTGTTGTGATGCACGGGACTTACACCGAGCCGGATAAGAACCGCGATCTTTATCATACCTTTGATCACAAGGATTATGTGCGCACGGGCGATCTCGGTCGTCTTGATGAGGATGGCTATCTTTGGATCACAGGTCGGGCGAAGGATCTAATCATTCGTGGTGGGCACAATATCGATCCGGCCGAGATTGAAGAGGCGTTGGCAGGCCATGATGCCGTTGCGATGGCCGGTGCGATTGGTCAACCGGACGGACATGCAGGCGAACTTCCCGCTGTATATGTAGAATTGGTGCAGGGCGCAGCGGTAAGCGAGAAGGAGCTATATGATTACGCGGTTTCCAAGATTTCCGAACGGGCTGCGTATCCGAAACATATTGAAATACTTGAAGAATTACCCAAGACGGCAGTCGGAAAGGTCTTTAAGCCGGACCTTCGGCGTCTGGCCATAGCCCGTGTTTTTGACGCTTCACTGGACGCCGGGGGCCAAGCTGCACGTGTTGAGAGTGTGATCGAAGACAAGAAACGCGGGCTGGTGGCGAAGGTAACGCGGCACGACGGGGATGATGCGGATAAGGTGTCAGAAATCCTTGGTGCCTATTCAGTTGCTTGGGACTGGGCCACTTAAGCAGTTGGCCGAAGATCTAATTCCTAAACCTTTAGGCAAGCGCCACAATATTGCCACATTTGGGTAATGATTTGCCAAAATTGAGCCGCGATGGTGCGAGACCATAAGATGTTCTCGGATCAAGGTTACTTTCATGGCGTACATCGGACTAGGACTAGGCGTTGGAACGGTTACCGCAGTACTTGCACTCTTTCTGGGGGCTGGATTGCTAGGTGCATTCTTGATCTACGCAGGTGCAGGTAGTGCGGTTATGCTATCGGGCGTCGCGGCATCCATGATGTTTGAAGATACTCCGAAGAAGATCGAAGAAGATCCAATGCTTCTGCCGCGGCAGCAGAAGGTGTAAGTGAATATCGCATTATAAGTATCTGTAAAATAGTCATAATTACGCTCACGTTCTGATGGCCCAGTCTTAAGCGCTGATACGGCGATGTGCTCAGGCACCTAATACGATGCTTTCCACAGATGTAAGTTTCAAACAAAATTCCTAAAAAAGTCTTGCTTAATCGAGCGCGTTGTCATGACGTCCTTCTGCGATGGAGGGCGTGCTCATGACCAAAACTGTTTCATTTACCCAAATGAAGGATGGAACGCGTGAAGACTACGCGCTCCTCGAAGAGTTTGAGGCCGATTACCACTCTGGAACGGCCGACCGTGTGATTGCGGAGCTTAAACGGCAGGGCGAGACATCCCTGGAGGGCTACAAGATCACACGATTAGATCATGCCCTGCAATCAGCGACCAGAGCGGAAGCCGACGGCGCAGACTTGGACTGGATTGTCGGAGCGCTTCTTCACGACATTGGCGATGGGCTAGCCCCTCAAAATCACGATAGATTTTCTGCAGAGGTGATCAGGCCTTTTGTACGTTGGGAGGTATCCTGGGTCGTCGAGCACCACGGTATTTTTCAGATGGTTTATTACGCACACCACTATGGGTGGGACGAGAATGCGCGCGACCGTTTCAAGGACCACCCGTGTTTCGCATCTTGCGCCGCGTTTTGCGAGCAATGGGATCAGTCATCATTTGACCCGGATTATGAGGCAAAACCGCTTGAGTACTTCGAGCCAATGGTGCGGGAAGTGTTTGGACGCAAGGCGTATGATCCCGAAGTCCTGAGGGAAGACGAAGTGACGCCGTTTCCCGTCGTGAGTGTCTGAAAACAAAAGACAAAATAAGCTATTACACTTACATCTAAGCTCCGCAGCAGGTCGAAGACCGCAAATCGGTATCGCGTCGGTACAACGTCGGTATCACGTCGGTGCGGCCGTTCGGTGTGTTCAGCAGTGTTTTACGATTAACTTCGCGGAGGCGCTAGATAGGTGTCGAAACTTCCGAAGCGTCTTCGCGATTTTTCATTTGCGATGGTGCCGGTGTCGTTTACACTTTCGTCATTGTTTGAGTTATTGGAGCACCTGACATGTATAATGGCGGTGGCTTTTTGTGGTACTGCGCAGTCGCCGGTTTGGTGATCGTTCTTTACATCGCACTGCGGGACTACGCCGGAGTATTTTAAGCAGGCAATATGGGGAATGGTGCTGCTGGAGAGAATTGAACTCTCGACCTCTCCCTTACCAAGGGAGTGCTCTACCTCTGAGCTACAGCAGCAGCTTTGAACGGGCTGCGAGATAGCGGCAAATGTCTTATCGCGCAAGCGCAATCTGGACGGTATTTTGCGGCTGGGGTAGAGAGACCCCATGGGCAGAAAAACATCCTCTGATCAGGGGGCCAACAGTCAGTCACAGCGCAAGGATCGTCTTAAGGCGGCTTTGAAGGCGAACCTGCAACGCAGGAAAGCGCAAACGCGCGCAAGACGGGCGACCGAGGCAGAGGACGGCGGCGTTGATACCGGCGACGCTGACAACAACAAGGCAGGCTAAAATGGATTCGATATTGGTGAAGGGCGGGGCCGAGCTTCGCGGAGAAATTCCGATCGCAGGGGCGAAGAACGCGTGTCTGACGCTTATGCCCGCAACGCTTCTAACGGAAGAGCCGCTAACGCTGATGAACGCGCCGCGTTTGAGCGATATCTACACGATGACCGTGTTGTTGCAGTCGCTCGGGTCAGAGGTGTCTGATCTTCAGGACGGCCGTGTGATCGCGATGTCCTCGGCAGGCGAGGTGAACACGACGGCGCATTACGACATCGTTCGAAAGATGCGGGCGTCGAACCTGGTTTTGGGGCCGCTTCTGGCGCGGGAGGGGCATGCGGTTGTATCGCTCCCGGGGGGCTGTGCGATTGGTGCGCGTCCGATGGATATTCACATCACAGCTCTGGAGCAGATGGGCGCCGAGATCGAGCTGAAGGACGGCTATCTTCATGCGACAACGAACGGCGGCCTGAAGGGGGCTGTGGTCCCTTTGAGGTTTGCGTCTGTGGGCGCGACGGAGAATGTGCTGATGGCGGCGACGCTCGCCAAGGGGACGACCGTGATCGAGAACGCGGCGCGAGAGCCGGAGATTGTCGATCTGGCGGAATGCTTGTCGAAAATGGGGGCGCAGATCGATGGGGCGGGGACGTCCCGGATTGAAATTCAGGGTGTGGACCGGCTTGGCGGGGCGACGCATCCTGTGGTGACGGACCGGATCGAACTTGGAACCTACATGCTGGCACCGGCGATTTGCGGCGGTGAGGTGGAGTGCCTCGGGGGCAAAATCTCGCTGTTGGAGGCGTTTTGTGAACGGCTCGACGCCGCTGGGATTGCTGTTGAGGAAACTCCGCGCGGGTTGAAGGTGGCACGCAAAAATGGGCGTGTGACGGCTGTGGATGTGGCGACTGCGCCGTTCCCGGGGTTCCCGACGGATTTGCAGGCGCAAATGATGGCGTTGATGTGCACGGCCAGCGGTGTAAGCCATTTGGAAGAAACGATATTCGAAAACCGGTTCATGCATGCTCCTGAACTGATGCGCATGGGAGC
>CAYPVG010000071.1:0-3799 GCA_964414085.1 uncultured Boseongicola sp.
CCTTACGGGACCGTCGCCGTTTGGGTCGATCCCTGGGGCAATCGCTGGGATCTCATTCAATTCGTAAATACGGACCGCAGCGGCACCTCGTCCTAAGCCCGTTAACGATTTTGAAAGGCCGCGCGCCCTAAAAATGCCGCACTCAAAGTGTTGGCGTTTCACGGACGGAGTAAATTAACTCGTTTTTGCCTCATTGTCGCAGTCAATCCGCCCAATTCGCCTTTGAAAACTTTCTCATCACTTGGTTGCTGAGGATGCGGCATGAACTGGAAATTGCGCGGACGTGTGTTCGGACTGGTCCTTTTGTCGGTGAACTATATCGCCGCAAACGCGGGCTACAGCGTCGGGCCGGCTCAGGCCGGATCTTCTGACCCGCTAAGAGCAGCCGAAATCCGCGCATCTGCCATGCTGGAAGCACAAACAGACGCTCGTATGCACCTGGAAACGTTCTTTGATCACGTGCTGGACGAAAACGGCATGGCGCAGGAAAACGCCGCGATTAAAATCGCACTCACAGGTTACGGACCCGACGACGAATTCATCTGGGTTTCCCCTTTCGGCATCCGCGATGGCCGCTATGTCGGTCTGCTTGCCAATGAACCACGCACCATCGACAGCAAACATCTGGGCGATCCGGTGGTTTTCGATGCTGACCAGGTGCGGGATTGGTACTTCTTTGGTGACGACGGCAAGATGTACGGCAGCTACACAACACGGGCGATGTTGAAAGAAATGTCCGCGAAATCTGCGCGGCAGATCACTCAAATCCTATCGCCAACACCGGTTCCGGCTCACTGGTAGGTCCTTTTGGCCGCCAAACGCACGCCGAAAGCCACCAAAACACGCCGCACGCAAATTCCACACGATACGCGCATTTTTCGCTTGCGACTTTGTTGCGGAGTTTATACATCCCCCTCACCCAAGGACGCGGGCGTAGCTCAGGGGTAGAGCATAACCTTGCCAAGGTTAGGGTCGTGAGTTCGAATCTCATCGCCCGCTCCATAAAAAGCCAAAACAAAGGCTTTCGGGTACATCAATCAAATGCAGAACACTCGACGCCGGTTTGGCGCGCGGTGTTCATGCGTCTTTCTCGGTGCTTGCTGAGTATTCAAAATCACCCCTGTCACCTCCGCGCCAGCCGCTTATAAATGCCGGTAACAACCATCTTCGGACAGCGGGATGAGCGGCGCTAAAAAGAACATTGCAAGCCTTTGGATTGGTGGGCAGTTGTCCTGGCTTGAACAACTGTGCCTCAAGTCCTTCGCCGACGCCGGTCATCGCACGACGCTCTATAGCTACGAGCCGATCGACAACGTGCCTGACGGCGTCGAAACGGCAGACGCGCGCTCTGTTTACGATCCCGAAACCGTTCTAAGGCATACCCGCACAGGCAGCCCCGCGATACATGCCGACGTTTGGCGCCTCCACCTCATGCAGAAATCCGATGAGGTTTGGGTGGATGCCGACGTCTATTGTCATCGGCCCTTCGATCAGTCGACCGATCACGTTTTCGGTTACGAAAAACCCGGACTTGTCTGCAACGCTGTCTTGCGGCTCCCGGAAAACTCTCCTGCATTGGCCGAGCTTCTCGCTTTTTTTGATGATGATGCACGCGCCGACAAGACAGCCCTGGGCGACATGAAATGGGGCGCAACAGGGCCCGGAGCCCTCACAAAAGCCCTTGAAAAGACCGGGGAAATATCCCACGCGGCACCTAAAGCTGCCTACTATCCTGTCTCTTTCCCCGACCGCAACAAGATGCTTCTGAGCCGGTTCAATATCGAAGACTGGCTCACAGAAGACACCCGCGCGGTGCATTTCTGGGCTCGCCGTCTTAAGCCACGGCTTGCCGAGAAAATGAACAACCAACCCCGTCGCGGAAGTTACCTTCACGGACTGCTAAAGAAACACGACATCTCCACCAACGCCGCACCCATCCCCGGATGGCGTCCACGCGGAGATGACACATCAACGCCGCTTCCGGCGCTAAAAGTCCTCGGCGGTGCCCTGAACCTGCGAGAACCTGTACGGGTCGTTGACATCGGTCCAGGCCCCGCCCCAACGGCTCCCTACGCCCCTCTTTGGATGTCTGAGCTGTGCGAGATAGCGGGTTTCGAAGCGCAAAACACAGTGACCAAGGAGCTCCAAAAATCCGCGGGTGAATCAGACACTTACGACACGAAAGTCATCGCAAACGGCCAGCCCGCCACACTCCACAACCTAAAAGAACCCGCCCTAACCTCGCTGTTCACTCCCCATGACAGCGCCATTCGCTATTTAGGCCGATCCGAAGGCAACATTCGCATTCAATCAGAAGAGGCGGTCGACACGCATAAACTGGACGATCTTGTCGATCACGCCGACCTCATCAAAATCGACGCTCGGGGCGCTGAAAACACGATTCTTCAAAACGCCACTCGCCTTCTTCAAAAAGCGGTGGTCGTAATTCCACGGGTCCGCTTCTATCGGCTCTACCACGACGAACCCTTGTTCGGAGATGTCGACCAAACGATGCGCACAGCCGGTTTCACACTGCACAAGCTGTCACCGGCGACGACCAAAGTCATTCCCAACTCAGAGATCGATCACCTCAAACGCAGTGCAAACAGAAACCAATGGATCGAAGGCGACGCGATCTATATCCGCGACCCTGCTCGAATCTCGGAGTTTACCCACAACCAATTGCGCCACCTCGCCTTGATCGCGACAGGAGCGATCAACAGCTTTGATCTGGCGCTACTTGCCATAGACACGCTGACCAAACGCGGCCTCGTGCCAGACACACTTGCGGGCAAGTTTGCGTCCGCGCTTCCCGAAAAAGCGCGCAAAGCGTGGAGCTGACCGGCTTTAGTTACTCGCGGAAAACGTGAACCGCGCAAGGCGCATGGCGCACAACACGCGACGCGGTTGACCCAAGGAAATAGTCGCTCAAACCGGGTCTGTGTGATCCGATAACGATACAGTCAATTCCCGAACTCGTCGCGAAATCGATGATCGAGCGCGACGCATGACCTTCGACCAGTTTTGCTGTGATCCCGGCCATGTCCTTCGTCTTGGAAACCAAGAGCGCCTCTGCTTTTGCCCGACCTTCTGCAATCGCCTTTGGGTCAACGTAAGCCGCCACAGAACCATCAAGCGACTCATGTACGTGAAGCGCGATAATCTCGCCTCCATCGTCCAACAGCGTGCGAGCAATGGCGAGTGTGTTTGGCGAGAGATCGTGCTCCAGCGCCATCGGTACGAGGATTTTCTTATACATCTCTTGGTCCTTTCTTTGCCCGCAGCAAGCGGGAGCGCGCAACGTCTTCAGCTCATGCTTTATTCGCGCACTGGGCAACTATAGCTGCCAGACTGTCCCGTCGTCGAGGGCATCGCCAGGACGCTAAATTGACGCATCCGGCCGCGTGGATGGGCCACGGTCAATTCGTCGCACAGTATACAACGGTATGCAGATTGCAGTCGACGCCGGTCGAAAAACCGAATATGGCACCCACAACAATTCAGTTCCGGAGGGAGTCCCCATGACCAGCTCACCCGACATCATCTACACAAAAGTCGATGAAGCGCCGCAACTCGCATCTGCATCTTTGCTTCCAATCATTCGCGCCTTCGCAGGTGCAGCCAACGTTTCCGTTGGTGTGAAAGACATATCACTGGCCGGCCGCATCCTGGCAGCCTTCCCCGAGCACCTGAGCGAAGACCAGCGCCAGAGCGACGATCTCGCTGAACTTGGCCAGCTTGTGAAAACACCAGACGCCAACGTGATCAAGCTCCCAAACATCTCCGCCTCGGTCCCGCA